>CANHHI010000011.1 GCA_947460225.1 Flavobacteriales bacterium | reverse complement strand
TGTTTCAGATTCTTTGCCCGTGGATTTGATTGGCATGAACGCAAAACTCATGACACAGTACATAGAGTTTGTGGCGGATAGATTGCTTATGGAGCTTGGCAATCCAAAGGTTTATCACGTCAACAACCCTTTTGATTTTATGGATATGATTAACCTGCAAGGCAAAACCAATTTCTTTGAAAAGCGTGTTGGGGAATACCAAAAACCGGGGCTAACCTCTGCCGAACAGCATACCCACGCATTTAGAACAGACGATGATTTCTAACATACAATAAGCTCGTTGCGAAAATATTTTGTGAAAATATGCACCAAAAAATGTTTTTTTGCAGGGGGCTTAACAACTTAAAAAAACTGATGTAAGTAAAAGCTAAAAAAATAAAACCTATGTACGTAATTAAGAGAAATGGCAGGCACGAAGATGTCCGCTTTGACAAAATCACAGCAAGAATAAAAAAGCTGTGTTACAATTTAGACCCTAATATAGAGCCTATTTTGATTGCGCAACGCGTAATTGAGGGCTTGTATGACGGAGTGAGCACCGTGGAGTTGGATAACTTGGCTGCGGAAATTTGTGCCACCAAAACCGTGGAACACCCCGATTATGCAACGCTTGCTTCTCGCATAGCTGTTTCTAATTTGCACAAAAGCACAAAAGAACGGTTTTCGGAAGTGGTTACAGATTTATATGAGTACTTAGACCCAAAAACAGGTAAAAAAGCGAGTTTAATTGCCGAGGACGTGTATCAAATCGTGAAAGAACACGCCAGCGTTTTAGACCAAGCCGTGGATTATAGCCGAGATTTTAACTATGATTATTTTGGATTTAAAACCTTGGAACGTTCGTATTTGTTGCGCATCAACCAGCAAATAGCCGAAAGACCGCAACACATGATGATGCGTGTGTCGCTGGGCATACACAAAAGTGATTTGATTTCTGTGCTCAAAACCTACAACATGATGAGCCAAGGTTGGTTTACCCACGCCACACCTACCCTATTCAACGCAGGCACGCCAAAACCCCAAATGTCTTCTTGTTTTTTGCTGACCATGAAAAGCGACAGCATTGCAGGCATTTACGACACCTTGAAAAATTGTGCGCAAATTTCGCAATCCGCTGGGGGTATTGGGCTGGCTATACATGATATTCGTGCGAAAGGTTCGTACATCAAAGGCACCAACGGCACCTCCAATGGCATTGTGCCCATGCTCAGGGTGTTCAACGACACGGCGCGCTATGTGGACCAAGGCGGTGGCAAAAGAAAAGGCTCTTTTGCGATTTACGTAGAGCCTTGGCATGCGGATATTTTTGATTTTTTAGATTTGAGAAAAAATCACGGCAAAGAAGAACAGCGTGCCAGAGATTTGTTTTATGCCCTCTGGATTCCAGATTTGTTTATGAAACGTGTGGAAGCCGATGAGCAATGGACACTGATGTGTCCACATGAATGCCCCGGTTTGGCAGATACGTATGGCGAAGCCTTTGAAAAATTATACACCCAATACGAGCAAGAAGGCAAAGGCAAAAAGACCATAAGGGCGCAGGAGTTGTGGAATAAAGTTTTGGATAGTCAGATTAACACGGGAACGCCTTATATGCTCTATAAAGATGCTGCCAATGAGAAATCTAACCAAAAGAATTTAGGCACCATTCGCTCGTCTAATTTATGTACGGAGATTATTGAATACACCGCCCCCGATGAAATTGCCGTGTGCAACCTCGCCTCTTTGGCATTGCCTAAATTTGTGCAGGTAGAACGTGGATTTGTGGATCATATTAAGCTCTACGAGGTAACTTATCAGGTTACGCTCAATTTGAATAAAATTATTGATGAAAACTATTATCCTGTTATAGAGGCAAGAAATTCCAACATGCGCCACCGCCCTATTGGTTTGGGTGTGCAAGGTTTGGCAGATGTTTTTATGCTCTTAAACTTGCCTTTTGATTCAGAGGGAGCTAGAAAAATCAACCAGGAAATTTTTGAGACCATGTATTTTGCAGCTTTGTCTGCGTCCAAAGATTTGGCAAAAAAACAAGGTGCTTATGAAACTTTTGCGGGCTCGCCTGCATCGCAGGGCATTTTGCAATTTGACTTTTGGAAGGTTACGCCAAGCAAAACCTGGGATTGGGAAAGTTTGCGTGCAGAAATAAAAAAACATGGCTTGCGCAATTCACTTTTGCTTGCACCCATGCCAACGGCTTCCACAGCGCAGATTTTAGGCAATAACGAATGTTTTGAGCCTTATACCTCTAACTTATACACCCGCAGGGTGCTCAGTGGGGAGTTTATTGTGGTGAACAAACACCTTTTGCGTGCGCTGATTGCCCGTGGGCTTTGGAACAGCAAACTCAAAAATAAACTCATCGCCGCCAATGGCTCTGTGCAAAACATTGCCGAAATACCAGATGACTTAAAATTGATTTACCGCACGGCTTGGGAAATACCTCAACGGGCTCTTTTGGATATGGCAGCAGACCGAGGCGCATTTATAGACCAATCGCAGTCTTTGAACGTGTTTATGGAAAATCCGACCTTTGGCAAATTGACTTCCATGCACTTTTATGGTTGGAAAAAAGGCTTGAAAACAGGCATGTATTACCTGCGCACCAAAGCCGCCACCGACGCCATTAAGTTTACCCTAGAAAAAAACTATGAAACCCAGCCAGAAGCAGACACAGCAAACACCGAGATGAGTGATTTGGAAGCAGCGAAACTCGCCTGCTCCATTGAAAACCCAGACAGTTGTGATATGTGCAGTGCTTAGGCAAAATAAAATTGTTAGATTGGGAAAACCGCTCTTAGGAGCGGTTTTTGCGTCATAGTCCGCAGGCGTAGCCTGGCATCAGAGATGCTTCAATCTGCTTCGCAGGAGGTCAGAGACCGCTTTAATCTGCCTTCTGCAGGGCAAAACCCTGCAGGTTTTCTGCCTACGGCAGGTGTTTTCATCGCTGGAATATCTAGCCTGCGTAGCAGACTAAAACGGACTATGTCCGCCCGTCACGGATTAAAGTATCTCTGATGCAAGATTAAATCGGACAATGTCCGTAAAACAGGCTATACCCGTAAAATAAAACGCCCACCGAATGGTGGGCGTTTGGGTTGGGTATATATGATTATTTATCTAGTTTCATTATCAAAACCATAACCCTGTCCCGGTTTTATTTCTACATAGGTGTCTGGACAAGTACTACAAAATGGAATTCTTAAGTAATAACTGCCTGCACTCAGGCAATGATACCCACTACCATTATAGTCTTGAAAAATATAAGGGTCGCCAACTGGGCTACTACTTGAATTCCAGTTTGTTGGAAACCATTTGTTGATATCCATATTGTTCCCTGTCAAAATGCCGTACCATGTTCCATTAGGCGTATTTTTTTTGCAACCTGCATTTCCCCTTGTATCCCAAGATCCATAAGTCATGATAGGAGAAACATACTTGCTTTCATAGACTATGAAAAAGAATCCTTGGTCATCTAGTAGCCACGGGTGTGTTGTACCTGATACTGGTCTGCTTTTAAGACGAGTAATCGTGCCATCGGCATTCACCTTATAAACATCACCATCAAAAGACCATAGGTTTTTAAGTGATGCTAAAGAACCATCTCTTTTCCTTACTAAACTCACGTTGCCAGGAATCCAAGAGGTTAATTCAGTGATAGCGCCATACTTAAACCAATGCTTATTGGGTACGTTATGTCCAGCTGTTCCTGCTGCCTTCGTTCTATCATAAGTTGTATAGGCTAAACGACCTTTATCAGCTTCATCTAGTTTATTTGTCAGCGTATATTGCCTCTCAAACCCAAGACTAGAAACTGTTAAGGTGGTAGGAATATCTGAAGCACTTGCATTTTGAGATACCGCAAATGTATTAGGTAAACTTATTGTCGCAGAGCCTGTTCTACCATATTTTAGGGTATAATTCACGGTGTAATCTCCCTTAGCAGGATTCCATGTGAATATAGATGGTTTAAAATCTTCTGCACCATTATTAATGGTAGTAATATTTAAAGGTGCTGTTCGTAATGAAGCATCGCTAACTACACCATGTTTTAAATCTGTTAAACGCAAATCCACATGTCTGATGTATAATTTTTTATTACTACATTTTATGTCAAATTGGAATACAGCTGTGCCATAATTGACTAGATTAGAATAAGCATAATCCGTTGTTTCAAAATTCTTGCCTTTATATCTAATCTGCATACTAGATAAACTAGGTAAATCTTTGTCGTACCTAAACAATAACACCTTACTGTCTGCATTAGTAGAACCATCACGATTCTTATTTTGTGCCAAAGACATCAAATTCAAACCGCTTAAATCTGGTATTCCTGTAATACTCAAATCCTCTAAGGTAGGATTTGCACAAACAATTTCTATTTTAAACGTATATGTTTTAGTTGTTGTACCATCTTCCGCAGTCAGTATCAGGTTATCTGTTGTTGGCGTTACTGTTGGTGTCGCTGGATTGGGAGAAGCTAAAACTATATTGTTTAGATTATTAAAGTCAATTGCCGTGGTGCCGTATTTTGCTGTGTTTCCAGCAGCGGTTTTCAAGGTTTGGAACACAATCTTGCCTGCACTTGCACTCACGCGCTGTAAGGTATAAGTTCTTGTTGCACCGTCATAAACCAATCCACCATTGTCAATACTAAATACGTTTGCACCTTGTATAAACGAAATATCTGTATCGTTGCTTGTTATACCTACCTCATTTGATGTATAGGTATAGTTTATGGTGTAAGGCGTAGTATTGATACCTGACTCCGACGTCACCGACAAACAATTTCTACAAGTTTGCTCATTGGTAATGGTTTGCTGGCTCATTGTTGCAATAGCACCCGAAGAGCTTGAAACACCTGCAAGTGGTAAATTTTCATACACGGCATTTCCACCTATCCCAGCAAGTGTTAAAGTGCCCTTTTTCATCAATTTTTTATCCAGATTTATTTGGGTAGGAAAAGACGTATTCACGGTACCTTTTATGTTGAGATTAGCACTTCCCAGAACGCTATATGTAAAGTTTATCTCTTTCAATGTAGTACCATTGTTGAGATAATTTACGTCCGTTAAGTTATACTCTTTCTTGGTTCTTCTATCTTGGGATAACACCGTAATGGCAGGATTATAAGATGGGCTCGTTGTGTTATTCAACAAAGCAACAGAACCTGAAACATTTGCACCAATAATACTACCAGATGCCTCAGGTGTGGCTGTAATTCTAAACTGCCCAGCACCACTGACAAATTTATCACCCACAATAGGTTTTAAATTTTCTAAATTTGTTCCATATTTTTGTAGCGTAACCATTTGATCTATAACACCTGAAACACCCGTCTGTGATAATGTAGCGCTTGCTAAATCTGCCACAGTACCTAAGCGATTTATGGTAATGTTATAAAGTTTGGGGGTGTAAGTATCTTCACTGATAATTTCAATGCTTGCCGAAGTAGCTGTGTTACTACTTGGGTTAAACTGCGTTTTTACTTTGGCGTGCTCACTGATTATCAAATCTGTTGCAGGCGAAGGTGTGTAAGAAATAAGCACATTTTGATACGCTCCATCTAATGTAATAGGCGAAGTAGGATTGGTCAAAGTCCATGTTTTGTCTTGGATTGACAAATTTGTAATGGCATCTTTGCCAATGTTTTGTTGCAAGAGTCTCCAGCTTAAAATATTGGCTTCATTGCCCAAGAAATTAAACACCAAGCTATATTCTTTAACCGCAGTAACACTAGCTGTTACTTTAATTTTTTTGTGTTTTGCATGGTCTGTTGCAGTCATAGGAGAATCTGCTAGTTCTGCCCCTAACGCAGCTACTTCAGAAGCAGTAGGACTTATAGCCGTTGGAGGTATGCTAGTAGCAACAACAATTTCTTTAACAAAAATTTTCCCTCTACCCTTTACGACAGCATTAAAACTACCACCAATATCTTTGCGATTTACGGTAATGGTATTGCCAGCAATGGTTACACCGCCATCGTCCGTAGAAAATGTTTTTGTGGCATTTCCAGGTAAATTTCTTTGCTCCAAAACCAATTTGGTTATAGAGGTATTCTCGCCTAAATAATCCAAACTCAAACTATAGTATATGCGTTTGGTTTTGTCTTCTGAAATAACATAAAAAACATCATCATAAACGCCTTTGTTTGGATTGGTGATTGGAAAAATAGTTGCTGGGAAAAAAACATCTGCACGCTCATTCACTGAATTAGCTTCAAAAATAACGCTGGTTTTATCGTTTGGCTTTAAACTGAGTATGCCACTACCCTTATTTAAACCACTCAAAGCAATGGTGTTATTTGTAACAGCTATAGCTTTATCGAAAGCATTATTTAATAGCGTTCCATTTCCTACATAGCTCATTTTAACCTCTTTGACTTGCGCACCATTGTTTAGATACTGAATATTTGTCAGCTTATAAATGCTTTTTGAAATTTTATCCTCAGATATGACTGTAATTTCTTCATCTGGATTTGCCTTACTTGGATTCAAAATGTCTCCCGCCAGCATAGGTTTGCCATTGAAACGCAATTCTGCATTGGCATGACAAAGCGACACATCACTTGCTTTATCTATATACAACCTGCCTACACCTTTTACAATTTTATTGGCTGTGTTTGCATTCAACTCCGTGCTACCAATTGTTACAACTGGTGTAAGCGTTTTAGGTGTCTGCGCAACATTTTGATAATCCAGAACGCCTGATTGCGTAAATTTAATGCTATTTAAAGTGGCGCAATTGTCTAAATAAGTCGGATTGATTTTATAGGTTTGCGTAGTCAATCCGTCCTCACTCGTTACAGTAATAATATTGGGCGTTCCAGTTGGGTCATTTACAGCAAAAATCCCATAGGTTGCACCTGGTGAACGCTCGGGTTCTCCTTGTATCACAATACTGCCTTTGCCACTTACCACACCTGGCAAGTTCAAGTTTATATTCAAACCATTGGGAGAAATATTATCCCAAGATTTTGCAGGCATCTGCACACCTGTTGATTGGTCTATAATTGTATTGGCAAATTCTTGACGCAAACTGATTTTTATCAATTTTGCCTCATCTCCCATAAACTTTTCAAAAACCAAATCATAGGGTTTAACCACGGTTTTATCCTCAGAGGTAACCACAAGTGCATCAGCAGTTGCCGTTAAGTTAGGTTTATCAACCAATACTGCATTTACAAGTTTATCAGAACTAGATCCTGTGGCTAAGCCAATGTTTTTAATCTTGACTTCTCCTTTTTTAAAATAAGCCCCTTTCACGGTTAATTTGCCACGACTACCCTCTGTAGCCCCGTGCTGCATATCTAAGGCATCTGTATTAGCACTTGTATATGTTTTACTTGTAATGATTCCTCCACCCAATTGCTCTAAAACGATAGACTGCAAATTAACCTCTTGGCTGGCATAATTCATGCGCAAACTATACTGGTTTCTTTCCGTTTCATCTTCTGTGATGACCTCAACCATGTTCGCATAGAAATCATCTTTGGGCAGGTTAATTCTACCCAATGACACAGCTTGCCCGTTAAATTTCACTTTTGCCTTACACGTTGCGATTGGGTCTGAGAAAGACAAGCTCGCTTCATCTATTTTTAAACTACCCTTACCCTTTGACAACAAGCTATTTACCGTCTTCTCCAAAGTAATCTCTGTTCCTTCTAGCTTTGCCGCTATATCTCTAACAGGCAATAGATCGTTCAGATTGTTATATAAGTTGTCTTGCGTAAATTTGATGTCCGTCAAAGTTTTGCAATTGCTTAAATACTTTGGTTTTACTTGATATGTTGTTGTTTTAATCTTGTCTTCGCTGGTTACTTTAAGCGTATAATTACCTGTAGGATTGGTCTTATCAAACACTTCCACATCTGCACCCAACGATGGTTTTAGAAAATTCAAGTCATGGCTTAGCCTGCCTTTGTTCTCTACTGCACCTTCTAATTCGAAATTCAAGTCAGTATCCGTCGGCGATTTAATTATATTCCAAAATTTATTATTTAATTTACTGTTATCAAAACTAAACAAACCATCTTGTATAAATTTTATGGTTTCTATTTTGGCTTCATGCCCCATAAACTTATCTATCACCAAGGTATAGGTTTTGAAACCTACTCCATCTCCTGCCGTCACGGTTATAGTGCCATAAGTGTTCGAACTAGAAAACTCTGGTTTTGTTGCCAAAATATCATCTGTCTTTTTGTCCGTATCTGCACCAGGCGAAACTGCAATACTGTTTATTTTAATTGTTCCATTTTGGAAATACGCACCGTTAATGATGATACGACCATCTTCAATTTTTAAGTTTGGCACAAAAGGTGGTAGCACTTTATTAGAATATAACTTAGGAGCTGGAATGGGCGAACCATCTTGTTCCAACTCTATGTTAAGCAACTCAGCTTGGCTCTCTAAATACGTCAAGGAACTGCTATATTCTTGACGAGTGCCGTCTTCCGCTACCACAAACACGCTCTTTCCATCTTCTACATTGCCACCTGAAATACCAATGAACTCAAAAGTTGATTTAATTTCATTGCCTGAATCGTCTTGTAAAGTTGCTTTATCGGATAAATCCCAACTTAAAGGTCTCAATGATGTGTTTTTATAAATATGATCAAAGGTAATATCTGCATTGTTGATCTTTCCCCCAAAAACTCTATTGCCCAACGTACCTAAAACTTGCTCTGCTTCTATACTTTTTAATTCAGTTTCGCTAGATAAAAAAGATGGATTTATTTTAAAATCATACCAACCTTTTAACACATCACTCCAAACTTGAAGTTTAATATCTCTATTGGTCAATGGATCTACACCTGAGCGTTCAACAGTAAAAATAATGTCATGCTCAAACTGATTGCCAGCAATGCTGTTAGGAGTAACCGATGTCCAATTGCTTCCACCATCTATGGAATACCTACCCTCTGTAAAAGTCTTTACGCCTGTAAAACGAATGTTCACCGACGTGTAATGTACAGTCATTAAAGACAGCAATCTTTTATTGATACCTTGTATGTTTAGTTGATTGGTGGCAAATATATCTGTGCCTCCGTACACAATATTATGACCGAGGACATTAGACCCTTGAAAAACAGTGAATGTATAGTTTTCTTTTTGTGTTTCTATTTCTTCTACAAGAATCTTGTAGGTACGCTTTACCTTGCCATTTTGTGATTCTACTACCAATTGTACTTTGTTACTCAATTGCCAAATAGCATTGCTTTCCTCATATAAAGTATTGGCGCAAGTATTCGCATCATGTGCTTTTTCTGGCACAACTATTGTACCATTCTTTACCTTTGCACAACTAGATGCTTTAAAACTCTGCAAGTAGATACCCGTTCTATTGCTACCTGCTGGAATAGACAAACGCAATAAATCTTCATTTCCTATTGTGGTAATGTCTGCCTTTACAAAAGCAAAATCTGTACCATTTACTCTTACCTTTGCCACAAGCTCGTGGAACTCCGCTTTATCAGAGGGTAGAGAACCATCTATTTGCGTGATAATTGCCTCTGCATTGATCGCATTTTTATCATCACAAGAAATAATTTTAACAATTTTATCGCCTGGTTGTACGTTTTTCTCTTTTGCTTTATCTGCAGGAATTAAAATAGGTAGTGTACCGTCTGTATCTACTTCCAAAGCAACTACACCATCTTGGGTTTGCACAAAAATCTTTACTGTTTTACAAGTGCCTAAAAATCCACTGAAATCACCCCATGGACTTGTACTCAATTGGTTGATGTAAACAGGAATATCCATTTGTGGATTAAAAAACGCTGTAACAGGCAAAGTTTGCTCGGTAGTTGCAGTAGGCAAATCTGGAAAAATATAATTTATATCAATAGTGCCAAATCTACCATGCACAAAGAGAATCTTTGACTCTACATTCAAATTTTCAATAGTTGTCAAGACATCTGCATTAGTGGTAATTTGAGCTGGCATAAAATAAGTTTTGCCATAGAGCCTGTACTCCAACAAGACTTGATTGCCATAAATTCCCGCAAATAGAAAAGCGTCTTTAATTAGTCCTGGTCTCTCTTCTGCATCTATAAATTGAATAATAGAATTTTTCTCCTCATCTTTTCCTTGCTGTATAGATAGCTTTGCGGGGTAATTTTTCCCCTCTTCATTGACATCTCTCAGTTTACTAGCCAATACATTTGCTGACCTTAGATAATGCTTAACCTCTGGCATTTTTGATTCTACCGCCAGGGAACTGATAAGCCTATAAGGTACCTTTGTCGTGAACTTTATAACATGGTGATCTAAAACATCTGCTACAAAAGTTTCATACGTAGAAGCCTGTTCCTTAGACGCTTTAACGGAAAAACGAGCCAAAGATTCAACAGCATGTTCACTTTCTGGGAGTATTAAGTAGTTATTGCCCTCTTTATACCACCCATACCAGTCATGGCTAGTATTTACCCACCCTTGTTCTGGACTGTAATCATTCTTGGTAAAAGAAATTCGCTCCTTACGGGCACAAGAAACTACAATACCAAGTAAACCAAAAACGAGTATTTGGCTTAAAAAATTACGTTTTATCTGCATAAATGTGTCTATTTTGGGGCAAAATTAATATAATTTTTGAATTTCTCAAAATTTATACACATTTTTTTGTTTAAACTACTTGCCCCCTTCTATATAAAGTGTTTCATTTTGACAAATTCGTACATTTAACATTTTTCACAAATATTTAATATTTGTTAACAACAAAGCTCAAAACAAAAAAAACACGCCATAAGCGTGCTTTTTTTATTAAATTATTCTGTTTTTGGAAGCAACAGTTTAAAATAAATGTTTTATTTTGTGGGAGACGAGGGATTCGAACCCCCGACCCTCTGCTTGTAAGGCAGATGCTCTAAACCAGCTGAGCTAGTCTCCCTTTGTTTCTGAGTGCAAAGTTACGAAGTTTTTTTTAAATACAATCATTTTTGAGCAATTATTTTTTTAGTTTTTTTTATAAATACCCAAAGTCCCTTGAAAAATAACAGATTGCAAAGTATTTTTTTTGTAGCGCAAAAACCTGAAGCGTCAAATACGTATTTTATCCACGCTTTGCGTGGGCAAACCTACCTGCGAAGCAGGCGAAAAGCGTCTCTGACACTAAAAAAAACAAACAAGCAGGAAAGGGACTTTTACTTTATAAGCCAACCATAAGCACGCAAACTGAAATGATAGGTCTTTGTTGTTGTCCCATCAAGCCATTGAAAAAAAGTTAGCACCACAACCTTTTCAAAGCCAATAGTTTCCTAGAAAACTATATGCGGATTTTTATACATTTTTGATTTTTGTTTATGCAAAAGGTTGTAGCTTTGCCTTTGTATTTATACTTATACTATGAAGATTATGAAGAAAAAAAACGTACTCTCTTCCGCATTGGTGCTGGGTTTTTTGCCCATGTATGCAGGTGGATTTCAGGTGAATTTGCAAGGCACTGAACGGACAGGTATGGGCAACGTTGCTGTGGGCATTAAGCCAAGTGCGTCTAGTTTGTTTTACAACCCAGGTGCATTAGGTCTTTTGAAAGGCAGCGAAATCAGCGTAACAGGCAATTTGATTTTTGCCAGTACTGCTTACGCTACGTTGGAACAACCCACGCAAAATGCGTATGAAAATTACACCACACATTCCAAAAACCCAATCGGTACGCCTTTTGCTTTTTACGGGGTGTATAAATCTAAGGCGGACAATTATTTGTCAAATTTTGCATTTGGATTGGGCGTTTTTACGCCCTTTGGCTCTTCTGTGAAATATGAAGACAATTGGGCAGGTGCTGCGGTATTGCAAAATATTACTTTGCAGGCTTTTTACGTGCAACCAACGGTGGCTTACCACATTTATGATGGTTTGTCTATTGGTGCGGGCTTGGATTTTGTTTTTGGTGGCGTGGAATTGCAAAAAGCATTGCCGATAAATACCGCTAATGGTAGCAATGCGAACATCAATTTATCTGGAAAATCTAAACTCTCTTTGGCGTACAATATAGGTATTTATTACCAAGCGCCTAAGATTTTCTCGGTTGGCGTAACGTACCGCTCTATGGCTAATGTGGCTGTAAAAGGTGGTAAGGTGAAATACAGTGGTGTTCCAGAAGCATTGCTGGCAAGCACTTTTGAAGCCAGAAAATTTGATGCCAGTTTGCCTTTGCCTGGACAAGTGAGCGTAGGTTACGGACTTACCTTTGAAAGATTTTCATTGGGCTTAGACATAAATTATGTGCTTTGGAGTGCATACAAAGAACTTAAACTAGATTTTGACAAACCTATCAATAAAGAATTGACTAGTGTGAGCAAAAGGAATTACCAAAATACTTTTATTGTGAACTTGGGTGGTGAAGGCGTTGTTATTCCTGAAAAACTTTTTGTGCGTGCAGGTTTGTACTACGACATGAGTCCTGTTAAAAACGGTTATCTTACCCCAGAAACCCCTGATTCTGATGCCATTGGCACAAGCGTGGGCTTGGGTGTAAATTTAGTGAAAGGTTTAAATTTAGACCTCGCTTTTTTGTGGACAGAAAAATTGCAACGCAAAAACGTAGCCATGGCTGATGCAAACAGCTTAGACGGATATTTTAAATCCAGAGCTTTTATTCCAAGTGTTTCCCTAAGTTATAAATTTTAATCCAAATCCTTGAAAACCATGAAACAGAATTATATTTTTAATGCTTCTCTTGCCGTTTTATTGGCAATGGGCGTGGCGTGTAAGCCAGAAATCAAAAAACCAAAATCAGGGCAAGCCTCTGGTGAAAACCCAAAAAACATAGACTTTACCAAGTACTACGCTTTTGGCAACTCTCTAACCGCAGGCTACGCAGACAATGCGCTTTACTTAGAAGGGCAATTGGTGAGCTATCCCAATTTGCTTGCCCAACAACTCAAAAGCGTGGGGCTCTTGGAAACGTTTAAACAGCCTTTAATGCCCGAAGGAAATGGTCTTGGAATTAGCGAAAATACCATTCATGGAAAACGTTATCTAAAAGGTTTTTTGCCCAGTGGAAGTCCTGATATAGCACTTACAGAGGTTTATGGTAGTGTAGCTTTGCTATTTACTACACAGTCTAGTCTACTAGAAACAGAAAATCCTGACGCAAATTTTAATAATATGGGGGTTCCTGGCATTAGCGTAGCGGATATTGATAATGACAAATATGGCGCAGTTACTAAAAATCCATATTATTATAGGATATTAAAAAAAGGAATTTTTGGTATGGCTAGTCTGGAGAATAAAGCGTATGTGGAAATGCCTAGCATATTAAAGCCCAGCTTTTTTACGGTATGGCTTGGCGCAAATGATGTACTTAGTTCTGCTTCGGAGGGCAAGGCAGACCCTACACCGCAAGGCACATTTGAAAGCAACTACACTGCTTTTATAAATAATTTATTGGCTACGCCTAAGTCGCATGGGGTTTTGATTACCGTGCCTGACATTACACTGGTGCCTTATTTTACCACTTTTCCTTATAATGCTTTGGCTTTAAAAGAGCAAGAAGATGTGGATAAAGTCAATGCACTTTTTGTTGCATTAGGCATTAAGGAAGAAAACGTACAAATAAGTTATAAACTAGGCAAAAATCCTATTGTTATAACCGTATCACCTGGTAAATATAGATTATTAAAAGCAGGAGAATTAACGATTTTACCGAGCATGGGTGCAAAATTAGCTAAAATTAACGCTTTGATACAAAACCCTCCTGCAAATCCCGTGGAACTGGCTACTGCTTTATTAAGTTCACTTCCCACGGAAAACGATGTATTGGATTTAAATGAGGTAAAAATCATACAAGATGCTGTTGCGGGGTACAATAATTTCATTAAAAAAATCGCCAAAGAACATGGGGATAAAATAGCTGTGCTTGATGTTATACCTGCTTTGCAGGCAATCAACGAACAAGGCGGTATAATGGCTTATGGTGTAAATCTTACTGCTAGCTTTGTGTCTGGTGGTGCATTTTCTTTGGACGGTTTGCATTTAACCCCTCGTGGCAATGCTTACATAGCCAACGAGTTGATTAGAACCATCAATGAAAAATTTGGCACTAGAATTCCACAGGTTGTACTGACAAGCTATGCGGGTGTGCTTATGCCTTAAAGTATAACGTGCGACAACAGACACCAACATGAAAAACCCTTGGGGGGTGGGTCAAACCCCCATTTTTTTGAAAAGCTAAACAAAAACCTTTAAATACAGACAAACATGAAAAAGATGAATTACTTGCTGTTGAGCTCAGCACTTGCTTTTGGCATATCCTGTCAAAAAGACAACATCAAACCGCAAACACCAACAAATTCAGTGGAAACCCTAAAACTAGAAGGGGATTTTAAAATCAAAAGAGCCAGTATTGGCGTAAAGCCTTTAATCGGGTTGGCGAGTGGATTTTTGGAAAATAAAGCAAGAATCGCATCTTCGCAACAAGAACTTAATTACCTTATTACCATTGGTTTATTGCAAAAAGGCTATGAGAAATTTCAAGAAGACCAAATCAATAATGATATTACCTTAGTTATTCCCATTGATGTGGCAGGGCAATATATTTTGGGTTGGCTGAACGGCAGTATAGCGTTTGATTTTGGTTCTTTTGCATCTATTTTGCCTAGCAGGCTACTCACAAATTTGCCTAGTTTTCTGGAAACAAGTCTTACTATCAATGCAGACAATCAAATTTCGTCTTTATCAATAAACGAAAATGATTTTTATGATTTATTTTCTACCTTGTTCCTATTTACCAATGAAAAGGTAGTCAATTATTTAGGTGAACTTGCGCTGTCTATGCCGTCCATTAGAACAAAAGAACAATTGGACGTTTATCTGCACGCAAATAAAGGAGGTGATTTATTGATGCAAGCCTTATCTCTTGCTGTTGCTAGTTTACAATCCGATAAATTTATAGCCGTTTTAAGCCCTTGGGAAGAGAGTTTAAAAAATTTAAGTATTAACTTTCAAAATAATACTTTGACTATTGCCCAAAACCAACAAGAAATAGCAAAGTTTAATGCCACCGAACAAGAAAATGGTAATTTATTGGTGGAAATACCTATTGGAGAAAAAACTATTTCTTGTATATTTAAAGTAAGTAAATACAGTAATTATTTGGTTATAAATAGTATTTCCTTAGTGGGTATGTTTGATGGTTTGCAAGATTTATCTCAAGCAGATTTTATTACAAAACAACCCTATGAAGAAAAATATCAAGCATGGTTAAATAAATCTGAACAAAATTATTCGTGGATATTGTACCTCGCTATGAGCAGATATTATAAGAGTTTTACAGTGGAAAAATTAGCACCTCCTTTGTTAATTGCTGGTTTTGATATTATTAGTATGATAAATAACCTAGATTTATCAAAAGACTTCCTCGTACTCACTTTAACGCCAACGCCTTAAACAACAAAACGCCCCTTCGGGGCGTTTTTGGTTTTCTCGCTATTTAACCTAAGTGTTAGTTCGTTAGTTTTGCTATTTAAAATCCCAAATAATTGGTTATCGCTATTTTTAAACCTTTTCTGCGTACAAATCAAAAAAAGACGCACGGGCTATTTTAACGGATACAAATTCACCGATTTGCAAATTTTCATTTTTTTGAAACGGCAAATGGATTTCGTTATCCACTTCTGGGCTATCAAATTCTGTTCTGCCAATCCAATAATCGCCTTCTTTTCGGTCTATCAGCATGTTGCACACCTCTCCCACTCTTTTTTGGTTCAAATCATAAGAAATTTCTTCTTGCACACGCATGATTTCCTCGGCTCTCGCTTGCTTAACTTCTGCGGGCACATCATCTGCAGACTGGTGGGCATGCGTATTTTCTTCATGGGAATAGGTAAAACAGCCCAATCTGTCAAAACGCATGTTTTGCACCCAAGTTTTCATCGTCTCAAAATCCTCTTGGGTTTCTCCAGGGTAGCCCACAATCAAAGTGGTTCTCAGCGCAATTTGCGGTATTTTTTCACGAATTTGCGCCACAAGTTCCGTGGTTTTTTCTTGGGTAATGCCTCGGCGCATGGCTTGCAATATCTTGGTAGAACCATGTTGCAAAGGCATATCTAAGTATTTACAAATATTTGGTTTTTCGGCAATTACTTCTAAAACGTCCATGGGAAATCCTGCTGGAAACGCATAATGCAAGCGTATCCAAACCAAACCTTTGATATCCGATAAAGCCCTTAGCAAATCCGCCAAAGCACGTTTTTTGTAAATATCCAAGCCGTAATACGTCAAATCTTGGGCTATCAAAATAATTTCTTTCACGCCCTTTGCAACCAAATTTTCCGCCTGCGCCACGAGATTTTCTATTGGTGTGGATACGTGCGAGCCACGCATGAGTGGAATGGCGCAAAACGAACAGGGTCTATCACAACCCTCGGAAATTTTTAAATACGCATAATGGCTCGGCGTGGTGAGCAAACGCTCACCCAAAAGTTCTGTTTTATAGTTCGCCTTTAAAGTTTTGAGCAATCTTGGCAAATCTTTTGTACCAAAATAAGCGTCCACCTCAGGAATTTCCTTTTCCAAATCCGTGCGATAACGCTCGGAAAGACAACCCGTTACATAGACTTTGTCCACCCAACCCTTTTGCTTGGCTTGTACGTATTGCAAAATGGTGTTGATGGATTCTTCTTTGGCACTGTCAATAAACCCGCAGGTATTGATAATCACAATCCCGCAGTCTTGGTCTTGGGTTTGGTGCAACACCTCAAATTCATTGGCTTTGAGTTGTGCCATCATGGCTTCCGAATCAAATAAATTCTTGGAACAGCCTAGCGTTACCACATTGACTTTGTTGGCTTTTAAGGTTTTTGTTTTCATCTAAAAGAAAGGCAAAGGTAAGCATTTTTTGGCAAACTAAACCAAAATTTCAAAGCAAACCCATCGCAAATTTTTCCGCTTCAAATAAAGCCAAATCCGATGCTTTTTCCCCCATGCCCACAAAACGAACAGGAATTTTAAGCTCATCGGCAATGGCTAGCAAAATGCCCCCTTTGGCAGTGCCGTCCAGTTTGCTGACTATCAAACCCGTAACTTCTGTGGCTTTGCCAAACGCCATAGCTTGTTGCAAAGCATTTTGCCCCGTGGAACCATCTACCACAAGCAAAACCTCGTGTGGCGAAGTCATATCCACCTTTTGCAAAACACGTTTTATCTTGCTCAATTCTTGCATTAAATTGCTGTTGTTGTGCAATCTGCCTGCTGTGTCTATGATTAACACATCTATTTGCCTGTTTTTGAAAGCAGTTGCCGCATCAAAAGCCACGCTTGCAGGGTCTGCGCCCATTTGTTGCTTCACAATAGGCACCGCCAAACGTTCCGCCCATAAATTGAGTTGTTCAGTAGCGGCAGCCCTAAACGTATCGCCAGCAGCGAGCATCACACTTTTACCTTGCGCTTTATAAAAATGCGCCAATTTGGCAATGCTCGTGGTTTTGCCCACGCCATTTACACCAACCACCAAAATAATTTTTTGTGGTGCTTCGGTTACGGGTTTTTCTGCATTTTTGAGTATTTGCAAAATTTCTGTGCGCAAAAGCCCCAGCATCTGACCTGTGGAGAGTTTCTCTTTATTTGCCTTACATCTCTCTTGCAAGTTGTCAATCAACTTTTGCGTGGTATCCACCCCAACATCTGCCAAAATCAAGGCTTCTTCTAAATCTTCTAGGGTTTGCTCATCTAGGCTATTTTTGCTTTTCACCAAATCGGCAATGCGCAACCAAATGCTTTTTTTAGCCTGTTTCTCTACAAGTTTGTCTTCTAAGTTTTGTTCCATTGTATCTGTTTTGTATAGCTCTTTTAAATAGTTAGCATAAAATATCAAAAAACCTCTTCTCTATGCAACACATAAAGAAGAGTTATTCTAACACAAAGAAAATTCTTTGTTTATTTTCCTGCTAAAAAGTCACTCACTTTATCGTTGTGAATGATTTCCTCTTTATAGGTGTACGCTCCCGTTTTTTCTGAGCGAGTTAATTTCAAAACTTTGGTATATTCTTTACCTAAACCTTTTTGTAACGTTGCAACTACCTTCTTTGCCATAGTTTAATTTATTTAATTTCTTTGTGAATGGTATAACGCTTTAATATCGGATTGAATTTTTTCAATTCTAATCTGTCGGGCGTGTTTTTACGGTTCTTCTGCGAAACATAACGAGAAGTGCCTGCAAGACCACTATTTTTGTGTTCTGTGCATTCTAAAATAACTTGTAGTCTATTTTCTTTGGTTTTCTTTGCCATAACTTAAAATATTGCGATAAAATTACAATTACCAGATAATCCCTTTTTCTCTAGCATCTTTTATACAAGCATAAGCACCTTTTTTAGAAATCGTGCGCAACATGCTGGTAGAAATCTTCATGCGATAATAAACGCCTTCCTCAGGCACAAAAATAACCTTCTCCACCAAGTTTGGATAAAACTTGCGCTTGGTTTTACGGTTTGAATGCGAAACGTGGTTTCCGGTAATAACCTTTTTTCCACTTAATTGACAAATACGAGACATACCTAGTATAATTCTTTATTTTGTATATTTTTTAATAGAAATCAAGTGCAAATATACAAAAAAAAATCCATTGATAACATTTTTATTCTTTTTTTCTTGAAATCCAATCCTGTAAAGAAACATTCCAAGCACGCAAGAGCTTCAAATAGACCATAATAAAATAGACTAAAAAAGCCATAAGCAAACCCACCAAGCTACCTAAAACAATATCCTCCAAGAAATGCTGATTTAGATAAACCCTGGTATAGCTTAAAAACAAGCCCAGCACAACCAAACTGTATTTTATTTTTTTAGAATCCACTAGGAAAGCCAAAATCATGCACGTACCCATAGAAACCGCCGCATGCCCAGAAGGAAAAGAATTGTACAAATTCAAATCATCAAAAGGAATGGGTAAATATAAATCGCCAAGCAGACCCAAATCAGAAAAAACCTTGCCCGGACGCAAATGATTAAAAGATTGCTTTAGACTATATACCAAAGGTGCCAGCAAAACCCCCACCATGGTAAGCCCTAGACCATATTTTAAGCGATAAAAAAGCAAACACAAGGTCAGCAAACCCATAAAATAGCCGTCTCCCAAATGGGTAAAATACGCCATAAAAGTATCCAACCATGGCGCATGAAAATGATTGCAAACCAAATGCAATTTCACACGGTCAAACTGATAATAACTCATCATGAGCAAACCCAAAACGAAAAACAGCAAATACAACCGAAACAAACCTCTGTTTTCTCGGTAAATTATCCATAAAGTACCTCTTTTTCTCATATTTTTATATCCTAAAATACAAAGTTAGTAAATTTGAGCACTATTTTGTACAATTTGGATAAAAATATTATTAAATTTACAAATATATTGCAAGCATAACTCATGCAAAAAATACTGGTTTGTTTATTTTATAGTCTAAATATGCTGTGGTCTCAACAAACCATTGCCTTGTCTAATGGCTTGAAAGCGCATGGCATGCCAAGAACAAACACCCCATACATTGCCATGTCTGTGCAATTGGAATCTAAGGCGGAAAATATAGACGATTTGATATTGGAAGATTTATGGCTTTGCCATGAAGAAAAAAATAGCCTGCACGCTGGTTTTGCGTTGTTTGTGCCCTTAGAACAACCCAAAGGGTATTTGTGGTTTTTTGGCAAAAGTGAGCTTGGCACTGCTTTGGCAGCACAACGCAGCAATCTTTTGCAGATGCAGATGGATAGCACGGATTTAAACCAATGTAAAACAACATTGCAGGTAAATTTTGCGAAAAAGAACTGGTATATGAAAGGGTTTTGGCTTTTGCATGGTTTGGAAAACGGCAAAGAAAAATCCATTACCACAAACTTTATTGCCGAAAAAATTGCACGCATTAGCCTAGAAAAATACTATGATTTTGTCAATACCCGCATTATTCCTAAAAACCTGCAACTGGTTTTTTGTGGGGATTTGCCCAGCGATTGGCAAACACGAACGGAACAAGAGCTCGGAGATTTATCCTCTGCACCTACGCTGGTGGCGTTTAGGGAGCTTTTTCAGAAAAAACGCAGTGATTACATTAAAAAATGGGCGAACAGTTTACCTAGCTTGACTGCACAAACCCATAAGCAATGGCAACAAGAAGCGAGCAATTTGGCGTTTTCAGACTTTGAACGCAAGCATTTTCAAAGTTTATCTAAAATGTGGCTCAAAGAGGCTTTCTCAAAACCCAATAAACTTTTAAAAACGGGCACGTTTTGGGTGCAAGAAGAAACCGAAAGCGATAATCAAGTCATATTTGCTTTTGATTTGGAAGATGGCATCAATGAATATGCCGTGCATATTTTTTCGGCTATTTTGGCGCAAAAACAATGGACAGAAGAAATAATCAGCGCAGAAGCCGTGCTTAGTCGGGATAAAAACAAGAGCATTGTGTGGGTGCGTTTGTTGTTAGACCAAGATTATCCCGTGAGCCGGCAGGAAAAATTTGCTGGTGAATTTTTAAAATTATTGTTTCAGAGCCCCCCCAGTGAGGCAAACATCAAGGAGGCGCAAAGTTTTTGCAAAAATAAACTTTGGTTAAACGCCTTGCAAAGCGGTGGTGTGGCTACATCGCTAGGCGCGTGGAATTTGAAATATCCTTTATCCGCACGCTGGATAGACTATCTGAAAATTTTTGACCCCATACACGAAGAAGATATTGTATATTTGCTAGAACAAATGCAACA
>CANHHI010000010.1 GCA_947460225.1 Flavobacteriales bacterium | reverse complement strand
TGTTACATCATCTATTGCTTTTATATTCAACTTGTGCGTATTTAACTGCCCAACATGCTTAATAAACAATTGGTTTTTGCGTGTGGATTCTACCAAAAAATCAAGAAAACTAGATTTAGATTCGTTGCTATTGCGGAGAAACTCCACATCAAATTCGCTGGTGTTTTTGCGCTCAAAAATTTTTATATCTTCTGCGTTCTTTTTTATTTCATACAACCACTCTTCTTTTATTTCTTTGGCATCAAACACAAACCCATAAGCATAATTCTTATTTTTATGTTGAATTTCATATTCCATACGGCTTGTTGTTTTCTTATTGGTTTTAGAAAACAACTTAAACATCTGGTCGTCTTTGTCTATAATCTCATTTTCATTTCTACCACGTAACACCAGTTTTTGTCCAAATGCTATGGCTTTAATCAAATTAGATTTTCCAGAGGCATTTGCACCAAATATTATGGCTGCCTTTAAAACAGAAATCCCTTTTATTTTATTTGTTTTATGACTATTAAAACGACGTTCCTTGCTAGTTGGTAGCATAGAAAAACTTATCCTGTCGTTAAAAGACAGAAAGTTTTCAACGGTAAATCGTATAAGCATATTTGTATCCTGTTTTGCAAATGTAAATAAAAATAGGCGAATATCAAAATTATTTTTTACATGCGGTTCATTTTATAGAATGAGTTGCATTCCTTACATTGATTGGGCTTTAAGTGTTAAATACCGTCTCCAAAGGCACCCTATGCAAAATAGACTTGCCCAAAGTAACTTCATCGGCGTAGGTAATGGAGTCACCCATGCTGATGCCTCGGGCAATGGTAGAAAGCACAATAGGCTTATCTTTGAGTTTTTTATACAAATAAAAATGCGTGGTATCCCCGTCAATATCGGTGCTGAGGGCAAAAATAATTTCTTTAATTTGTGGATTTTCTGCAAGACGTTCCAGCAAAGAGCCAATATTTAAATCACTGGGCGCCATGCCTTTGATAGGCGAAATAAGCCCACCCAAAACGTGATATCTCCCTCTGAATTGCACCGTTTGTTCAATAGCCACAATATCTCTGATGTCTTCTACCACACAAATTTTATCGTCTTCCCGAGCGGGATTGCTGCATATTTTGCAAACTTCATCATCGCTAATAGCGTGGCAATGCTTGCAATAATTGATTTCCAATGCCAGTTTTTTTAAAGATTCCGAAAAATTTAAAATTTGCGCCTGCTCTTTATAAAGCAAATCCAAAACCAAGCGCACCGCCGTTTTTTTACCAATGCCTGGCAAAGACGCAAAATGATCAATCACTCTATTTAAAACCTGCGAGGGATATTCCATAAGATTAAGGTTTTTCGGAAATCATAAAAATGACCTCGTTGCTTTTTTTCATTTTATAGGTTTCTCTGGCAAATTTTTCCAGATTTTGACTAGATTGCAAGGCTTTGAGCTCTTCTTCTTGACTTTGAATGTCTAGGGTCAAATCCTTTTCTTCTTGCACCAAATCTTTGAGTTTTGCCTTGTTTGAAAGCACAAAAAATAAATCTTTGTCCGCCAAAAATACCAGCCAAACAAGCGTAAAAAAACAAGCAGAAATATACTTGTTTTTAATCCAAGCAATAATTTTCTTTTCCATTATTTGTTTTTCAGCCAACCATAGCGAAATTCACAGTTTTGCAGTCTGTCATCTATTTTGATAAAGGTATTTTGCAAAATCCGCTCCGTCCATTTTTCTAGGGTTTCTTCTTCTTTTTTCTGTCTTGCAAATCGCTCCACCACTTGATAATCATCTTGCAAATTCGCAATATGCGGTGTTTTTTTCTCCACAATTTTCCCCATGCGCACAATGGTTTCTTGGTCCATATTCAAAGCCATGGAAGGATACGACACCTCTCCCACTTCAAGCTCCGAGAGCGCATAAATCAAGTCTGCCACATAAGCAAATTCTGGACTCATGCGGGCATATTCCAAAGTTTGTTTGACATCAAAAAATTTACCTTGGTCTATCATGTTAATCAACACGCCTTGATTTTGCTTGGTTTTTTCATCTTGAGAAAAACGCAAAACCGCCTCTTCAAAGGTAATTTCTTGGTTTTGAATCATTTGGTAAATGCTGTCCGCCTTGGCTTGCAATTTCAAAAGTTGTTCCGTGGTGGGTTTTGGTTTGCGCAAAACGTGCGCCACGTTGATTTGGTCGCCTCTACGCTCAATCACCTGCAAAAAATGATAACCAAATTTTGTTTTAAACACTTTGGACACCTCGCCTTGTTTCAAATTATAAGCAGCCGCCTCAAATTCTGGCACAAAAGTACCCCTTGCCTGAAAACCCAAAACCCCTCTGCTCCCACGACTCCCAGGATCTTCGGAGTACAAAGTGGCAATAGTACCCATGTTGCGTTCCCCACTCGCCACTTGATTGCGCCAAATGTTCATTTCCTGCATGATTTTTTGCTCCTGACTTTTGCTAATTTTGGCTTTCAAAACCAATTGTGCCAGTTCTATTTGTTCGGGGGATTCGGGCAATTTATCTTGATTTGCGGTGTAAAAATTATACACATCGGTTGGGGTCAGTTTAACGCCTTCCACAATTTTTGCCCGCATGCGTTGAGAAATCAAATTATCTTTAATAGGGTCTTGCAAAAAGTCTTTAATGCTCCGCATCGGACTGCCCAAGGCTTGCTCTAACTTGTCCATGCCTCCCACTTGCCCAGCCATTTGTGTCAAACGCAGTTCTACCTCCGCTTTGAGTTCTGCTTCGGACACGCTTACGCTATCTATTTTGGCTTGCGCCACCATCAATTTGGTGAGCAAAATCTGTTCAAAAACATCGCAGGCTTTCAATTCCCGACCCGTTTTTAAAAGTTCATTTTGGTTAAAATCCAAATCTGACTGCAAAACCACCTGCTCGCCCACAACGGCAATCACTCTATCCACCTCTGTTTGTGAAAATACAGAAAAATTAAATACGCAAAAAAAGCAGGCTAGTAGTTTAAATGTATTAAGCCCGCTGCGAAAGTATTTTATGGAAAATAGTTTTTGCAAAAGCGAAATCTGAAACCCACAGCATACATAAGTATGTGAGGATTGGAAGATGAGATTTGGTGAAAAATATGCACCAAAAAATGCTTTTCGCAGTGGGCTTTTATTGTACATGTATCCGCAGTTCTTGTTTTTTAAGTGCATCTTCTCGCAATTTGTTTTTTAGATTTTGTAAAAGTTCTTGCTTTTTCTGCCCTATCACTAACATTTGCGCTTTTTCTTTCGCAACAGCAAAAGGTGCCAAGCCCTTGTCTTGAAAGTCCACCACATATACATAATATACATAGCCTTCACTGGGTATTTCTACAATGCTTTTTTTACCCATGGTTTTATCTTGCAAGGCACGCAAAGCAGGAAAACTCTGCAAAACAATTTCCGCAAGACTGAGTAAATTGTTTTTGTTGTAATAATAAGGCGTACCCGACAATTCATACGTTTCCAAAAGCATATCAATTTCCACATTGCTCACAAAGGCTTTGAGCATATCTTGGGCATTTTGCTTGGCACGTGCATCGCTGTTGAACACTTTAAGCACAAACAATTTCAAAAGTGGAGCCTCCAAATTGAAAAATTTAGGGTGCGCTTGATAAAAAGCATAAATTTCCTTTTCATCTATTTCTTTTTCCAATTGCTCCTGCAACTTATCTTTATAATACAAACTAATTTGCAGGTCTTTCTTATAGGCTTCTGTCATCAAGTCCACATAATCTTGATTGACATTTTTTGCTGCTACACGTACAAGCAATTCTCTATCCACCCAATTTTGCACATAAGTGGATACCCATTGCACGCTATCTATCGGCTTTCCCGCTTGTTCATAAGCCTTCTGAACCTCTGAAAGGCTCAAATAATCGCCGTCTAATTCCGCCAGCCAAGTATTTTTCTCAAAATACTGGCAGGAAAAACCACAAAGCGCAAGCAAACAAGCCAGGAAAAACCGATAAAAAATCATTTTAACAAAGTTGTTTGCACAAAAATTTCCACTTCTTGCCAAAGTTTACTACTGCCATCTGCACCTTGGTGCAAGCTATGGCAGGCTTCATTTAGTTTTGCAAGCGCAGGCAAAGCCTCAAAAATAGATAAGTCTAAATTAAATTGCAAACTCAAAGTAGGTTCTAACCATTGGTAATTGCCAATCACGGTTTGCTCTTTGTTGTTCAACACCAAGCGAACAGTAACGGTTTGTTCCAAAGCATCAAAACTTTCCACAACGCCTGTAATTTGGTTGCTAAATTTTAAATTCCCAAAAAACAAACGCATGATTTTATCGTCCCTGTCTGGGTTTGCAGAATTAGTCGTTTCGGTGCTGATGGAAAACTTCGCACCTTTAAGCACTTGCAAAGGATCTTCGCTGATTTGCGCATCTAAAATTTTCACATCGTCAAAAGTCCCAGAAACGGCAACCTTTTCCATGGTTTTAAAAGCCGTCCACTGCAATTTGGTATCGCTCGCTACAAGTTTATACGCATTACTTTGCTGAACTTCTGCCTGATTTTCTGTGCTTTCGCAAGCAAATGCAAACAAAGACAAAACAAGTAATCCTTTCATTTTGAGGTATTTCATGGCTTTTTTGAATTAGATTATCTAGCAAATATAAATAAAAAATGCGATTGCATCACTTAACGAATGGAAAATTTAAAATTGGATTGCCCTTCCAAAAAACCTTCCAAAACATCGCCAATCTGCACGGCACCAACACCACTGGGCGTACCTGTAAAAATTAAATCACCCACTTTAAGCGTAAAATATTGCGATATATCCGCAATAATTTTATCAATAGCAAAAATCATGTCTTGCGTATTGCCTGTTTGCACTGTTTTTTGATTGATTTGCAAAGCAAAATCCAAATTTTGAATATTTTCAAACGCATTTTTATCCAAAAAATTACCCACAAAAGCACTGTTATCAAAGCCTTTGGATTTTTCCCAAGGTAACCCTTGCTTTTTAAGCTCCTCTTGCAAGTCTCTTGCCGTAAAATCTATGCCCAGCGCAATTTCCGAATAATAATTTTTCGCAAAATCTTCCGCTATACTTTTTCCCGCACGGTTAATGCGCACCACCAGTTCTATTTCGTGGTGAATTTCCTTGGAGAAACTGGGCAAATAAAAATCGCCCGCTCTCAGTAAAGCCGTTTCTGGCTTGATAAACAAAACAGGGCTCGTAGGCACCGGATTATGCAGTTCCTTGGCATGCGCTAGGTAATTTCTGCCGACACAAACTATTTTCATTTGGTTTTAATAGGTAATTTTTCTTTGATTTCTTGCATGATTTTTTTGGTAAGCACAGGGAAATCTCCCTTCATCACCCAATCATAATAAGAGGGTTCTTGCTTTAAAACCTCCTCAACCGTTCGCCCTTTGTGTTTGCCAAAATTAAACACCACGCCATTATCTTCTTGACTCAGTCTGCCAACCAAGTCCACAGCATTGTTTCTTTTGCAAAATTTATGCAAAGCGTCCATATCGTTTTGAATAGGCGTGGAAACTTCGCCGTGTTTGTTGTGCCACGAAACATCTTGATAACGTTCAAGCTGTGCCAAAAACACATCGTAAGTAGCTTTCACATCGGCAAATGCCTCGTGTGCGTCCGCCAAGTCTTTGCCACAATAAAATTTATAACCCGCTTTGAGCGTGCGCTCTTCCATCAAGTGGAAAATAGTTTGCACATCTATTAAATTACGCTCTCTCACGTCAAAAAACAAACCTGCTCTGTTAAATTCTTCCACCAGCAAAGGCACATCAAAGCGATTGGAATTAAAACCCGCCAAATCACAGTCATGCAAGAATTTATACAAACCTTTGCTCACGTCCTGAAAACTCGGCTTGCCCTGCACATCTTGGTCATAAATACCGTGTAACAAAGACGATTCCAAAGGAATAGGCATGCCTGGATTGATGAGATAACGCTCCCCCGCTACCTCTGGTTTTTGTTGAATACTGCCATCTGGCATGATTTTTAGAATTGCCAATTCCACAATTCTATCTTTGGCTACGTCCGTGCCTGTTGATTCTAAATCAAAAAAGGCAAGCGGTTTTTTTAGGTGCAATTTCATGTTGGTGATTTACTTGCAAATGTAAAGGTTTTCGGTTGATTTGCGTGTATTTTGCGCATTATTTTTTTCAACAAAATATTTTTTCTGGTTTATTTAGGAGAATATGCAGAAAAATTTATACCTTTGCACTCAGATTAAAATTTAGCATACCATACGGTAAATATAATTGACCATGAAAAGAACATTTCAGCCTTCTTTGCGCAAAAGAAAAAACAAACACGGGTTCAGGGAGAGAATGTCGTCTAAGAACGGCAAAAGAGTGATAGCCGCTCGCAGAAGCAAAGGACGTTGGAAATTGACTGTTTCTGACGAGAAAAAACACAAAAGATAGTTTTTTTTGTACCAATCATAAAAAAACCGACTTTTCAGTCGGTTTTAATTTGTGATAAGCGTTTATCCTTTTAACAACAAAGGTTTTAAGTTTTTAATCATATCTTCCACAATCTGCGCCAAGTTGTATTGCGGTTTCCAACCCCAATCTTTTTGTGCCACGCTGTCGTCAATAGAATATGGCCAAGAGTCCGCAATGGCTTGACGGAAATCTGGGGCGTAATCTATGGTAAAATCTGGAATGTGTTTTTGAATTTCTTTGGCAATTTCTGCGGGCGTGAACGAGCAAGCCGCTAAATTGTACGCATATCTGTTTTTAATTTGGGCAATGGGTGCCTCCATCAGTTGTATCGTGGCAGACACGGCATCTTGCAAATACATCATGGGCAACGCGGTGTCGGATTTTAAAAAACAGGTGTAATGCTTTTTGGTCAATGCTTGGTGAAAAATATCCACCGCATAATCCGTAGTACCTCCACCCGGCGCAGCCGTCCACGAAATCAAACCTGGATAGCGCAAACTCCTTACATCTACACCGAAATTTTTGTGATACCAATAGCACCAACCCTCTCCAGCAAATTTACTCACGCCATACACCGTGCTTGGCTCGCAAACCGTGTATTGTGGCGCATTATTTTTGGGCGTGGTCGGTCCAAATACCGCAATAGAACTGGGGAAAAATATTTGCTTAATTTTTCCAGATTTCGCTAAATTTAACACGTTAAATAAGCTATTCATATTGAGTTGCCAAGCCAATTCTGGATTTTTTTCCGCAGAAGC
The DNA here is from genome assembly GCA_947460225.1 of Flavobacteriales bacterium. GTDB lineage: Bacteria > Bacteroidota > Bacteroidia > Flavobacteriales_D > CANHHI01 > CANHHI01. Next base: position 14,051 of record CANHHI010000010.1, on the reverse strand, counting down.
GGAAAGCAAAGCCGCCAAAAGATATACATCGGTAATGTGGTGTTTTTCCACCAAATCGCCGAGTTGCTGGCTATTCAAAGCGTCCAAAGGCTCAAAAATACCCGAAAAAGAAACAGGCGTTTTTACGTCTGATGCGATGACCGCCTCTAAACCATAGCGTTTTTGCAAGGCAACAACCAATTCTGTGCCAATCTGCCCAGAAGCTCCAATGACTAAAATGCGTTTCATAAGTGTCTGTTTAAAATTTGGCACAAAGATATGTTTTTTGGTGCAAATCTATTTCACATCAATTTATTTTCTTTAACTTTGGACAAAAATAGCATGCTCTATTGGAAAGCCTTACACATTATTTTTGTGGTTACCTGGTTCGCTGGACTTTTTTACATTGTTCGGCTGTTTATTTACCACACCGAAGCACAAGAAAAACCAGAAGTAGAGAAATCCTTGTTGTCAAGCCAATTTAAAATCATGCAAAAACGCTTGTGGTATGGCATTACGTATCCTAGTTTTTTGCTGACGCTTTTTTTGGGTGGCAGACTATTGTACAAAGGCTGGAAAGTGGAAATTGCGCAAGGCGTCTATATTGGTTATTACAGGGAATCTTGGATACATTGGAAACTCTTGTTTGTTTTGGGTTTGGTAGTCTATCATTTGCTGTGTGGAAAAATTTATAAGAATTTACAAAATGATAAATTTACTGTAAGCCCCCTGCAATTGCGCTTTTGGAACGAAGGAGCGACTTTGTTTTTATTTGCCATTGTGTTCTTGGTGGTTTTAAAAGATGCGCTGGGCATTCTTTGGGGCTTATCTGCCATGGCAGTGCTGACTATTTCACTGATTTTGGGCATAAAACTGTATCAAATCTTGCGCAAACGTGAAAAAAATTGATTTTATAGACTGGGGCTTGATAGACTACGCCACCGCTTGGCAGGCGCAAAAAGATTATGCGGAAAAAATGTTAGCCGACAAGGCAATACACGGCGCATTAAAGTCTTTGCCACACGCTGTGTTTTTCTGCGAGCACCCAGCTGTTTACACCTTGGGCAAAAGCGGAAAACCAGCACATTTGTTGCACCAGCCCGACGAAGTACAGTTTTTTCAGACAGACAGAGGCGGAGACATTACCTGCCACAGTCCAGGGCAAGTGGTGATGTATCCTGTGCTGGATTTGTCTTGCTTTTTTACAGATTTACACAAGTATTTGCGCACTTTGGAGCAAGTGGTGATAGACACGCTGAGTGATTATAGCGTGCAGGCGGAGCGTTACCCTAATTACACGGGCGTTTGGTTAGATGCACAAAAGGAAAATGCAAGAAAAATTTGCGCCATGGGCGTAAAATGTAGCCGTTGGGTGGTTTGGCACGGCTTGGCTTTAAATGCAAACAATGATTTGCGTTATTTTGACCATTTAATTCCTTGTGCCATCAAAGACAAAGGCGTTACTAGTCTAGCTCTGGAACTTCAAAAACCTGTGGATTTGCAGGCATTAAAATCAACACTGCAAAAATATTTTTTACTTCATTTTCAAGGCAATTAAACTTTTTGCGTATATTTCGCCAAAAATGCAGATGCAGCAGAATTTATCCATTACTTCCCAAATCAAATCTTTCTTAAAAGACTTGATGAATATCAAAAATGAAGTGGACTTCGCCCATGCCAAAGAGCGCATAGAAGCTGGGGTTTATTTTAGGGGATTTAATGTTTGGGTGTTGATTTGCTCTATATTCATTGCCTCCATTGGGCTAAATGCCAATTCTACGGCTGTAATTATTGGTGCCATGTTGATTTCCCCACTGATGGGACCTATTGTTGGGGCGGGTTTTGCGGTAGGCACACACGATTTTCAATTGTTAAAAAAAGCCTTGACGAACTTTTCCGTGATGGTAGGCATCAGTCTATTCACCTCGTTTTTGTATTTCTTACTCACACCTATCGGCAAGGCTGGCACGGAAATTTTAGCCCGCACCGAACCCAATTTACTGGATATATTTATCGCTTTTTTTGGCGGTTTAGCAGGTATTATTGCCACCACAAGGCGTGGTATTAGCAATGCTATACCAGGTGTTGCCATTGCAACGGCTTTAATGCCACCTTTATGCACGGCTGGTTATGGCTTGTCAAGCGGGCAATGGGGCATTTTCTTGGGGGCATTATATCTATTTTTGCTCAATTGTGTGTTTATTTGTTTGAGCACTTGGCTTTTTGTTCGCTCTGTAGGATTTACAGGCGTTACCCTTATCAATAAAGTCAAAGAAAGGCGCATTAGAAGCTATATTTTGCTATTTGTTTTTTTGTGCGCTGTGCCCAGTTTTTATGCTTTCTACACCTTGATTGTCAAATCTAAATTTGAACACCAAGCCGAGCAGTTTTCGGAGCAAATAACCCAATATCCCGAAAGTTACATTATACGCAAAGAAATTCAATACGACCACCAGCACCCCCAATTGATACTCAGCTTTACGGGTAAAAAAATTCCACAAACGCTCATTGAGAGTTGGAAAATGGCTTGGCAAAAGCGTTTTCCGAATGCCGAGCTTTGGGTGATTCAAAATGAAAGTCTGCAAGATGTTTTACACGCAGAAAAACTAGATAGCCCGCTTTTGGAAATTATTTTACAAGACAAATACAAAGAATTGGACAGGCTTAAAAAACAAAACGACAGTTTGCAAAAGGCACTGCAAGCGGTTTATTTTAGCCAAAGCGATGAAATTTCCCTAGAAGCAGAAACTTTGTTTCCAGAAATCAAAGACTTGGCTTATGCTCATTTTATTCACGCAAAAGACACTATTCCTTTGGTTTTTGTGTCTTGGCACGCCAACCTTTCTGCCATAAATAAAGCCACGCAAGAAGAAAAGTTGCAGGCATGGCTCAGAGTGAGACAAAAAAACAAGCACATTCAGACAAGCAATTTCTTTCCAAGTCAAAAATAAATTATACATGAAAGTTTATCTTTTTCCCGGTCAAGGGGCGCAATTTGTAGGTATGGGCAATGTTTTGCTGGAAAAATATCCCAACGCCGCAAAAACTTTGCAAGAGGCAGATGAAATTTTGGGTTTTTCCATTGCCGAAAAAATGAAAAATGGCACAGAAGAAGAGCTCAAACAAACGGATATTACACAGCCCGCTATTTTTTTATATTCCGTGATTGTCGTGCAGTCTTTTGGGGCGCAATTTTTACCCCAAGCTGTTGCAGGACATTCTTTGGGTGAATTTTCCGCCCTAGTTGCAGCCAAATCTTTGACTTTTGCAGACGGTTTGCAATTGGTTTACAAAAGAGCTTGTGCCATGCAAAAAGCCTGCATAGGCAAATCTGCGGGCATGGCGGCAGTTTTAGGTTTATCAGACGAACTGGTGGCTGAAATTTGTGCAAAAATAGATGGCATTGTGGTGCCTGCCAATTACAATTGCCCAGGGCAATTGGTGATTTCTGGGGAAGATGAAGCCTTGAAAAAAGCCAGCGAAGCCCTCAAAGAAGCAGGTGCAAAAAGGGTTTTGCCACTCACCGTGGGCGGTGCTTTTCATTCGCCCTTGATGCAAAGTGCGCAAGATGAACTGGCAAAAGCCATTCACGCCGTTGAGCTCAAAAATCCGATTTGTCCGATTTATCAAAATGTGCATGCCCAAGCGGAAACAGAGGCTAGCGTCATCAAAGAAAATTTGATTGCCCAGCTCACCGCTCCCGTAAAATGGACGCAAACAGGCGAAAACTTATACAAAGACGGTTTTTGCGAAGCCATAGAAGTGGGTCCTGGCAATGTGCTACAAGGATTGATGAAAAAAATCAACAAAGATTTTATATTAAGCGGGGTGTAACACGCACATTGTGCGTTTTAATCTGCCTTCGGCAGGCGATACACCGCAATTCATCTAGGTTGCAAGCAACTTAGGTAAACAGATTGCGGACATTGTCCGTTGTTGTCTGCTTCGTAGGCTATATGGTCATTAGCCTTGCCCGTGCGTAGCACGGATTGAAGCGTCTCTGACGCACAAAAAACCCAACCTGACGATTTGTAAGGTTGCAGAATACAGCATCGTTCAACGTGCTTTAAAACACGCCGCGGACACCAAACGCCTTGCGGCTGGTTTGCCCGTCAGGTTGGGTTATATTTTAAAAGATTTAACTCTTGCCGATTTTTTCGGCGTGTTAGTGTGCGGTATAAACGAACCGCTGTATTCTGCACCACAAAGGTACAAACTTTTTCTTTAAAGTTCCAAATAATTTTGCGTTTTTTTCAAAAGAAATTTTATTTTTATAGGAATTACAAGGTCTGCGAAGCAGAAAACGTGCAGGGTTTGCCTGCCCTGCGAAGCAGATTAAAACAGACTATGTCTGTTAAATGCTTAAACACAATGCGTACAAGGCAGCGGTTTCTGTGCGTAGTCGGTTTTCGCCCAAATGAACGAGCGTGCAATTTTGCCGCTGTGCCTCGGCAATTTCTTTGGGGCTAAAATCGCCCTCTGGACCGATTAAAATTAAAATATCGCCCATTTTTTGCACCGCATCAGACAGGGCAATTTTGGGTTTGTCCTCACAATAAGCCAAATACTTTTGCTTAAACGGCAATTGCATAATGTCCAAAAGCGGACAGGGAGCTTCCATTTTTGGCGCAAAAGGATTGAGCGATTGTTTGATGGCAGCCTGCATAATTCTTTGCAATCTATCCATGCGCAGATGTGTTTTTTCCGTGCGCTCACTGTGAAAAAAATGCAAAGCATACACGCCCAATTCTGTGGCTTTTTCCACGAGCCACTCGGTTCTATCGGTGTTTTTGGTGGGCGCAATTGCCAAATGTATGCGGTGATTTTTGTTGGGTTCGAGCTTTTCCGCATACGCAATGTCAGCCTCTACTTTTTTAGGGCTTACCAAAGTCAGCGTTGCCTGAAAACGAACCCCTTCGCCATTGAGCAAAAGAATTTTATCTTGTGTTTGCAAACGTAAAACCTTGGCAATATGCTTGCTTTCTTCCGCATCAAAAGATACGGTTTTTGCATCTTGGGCAATGGGCAAAAAGAAAGTTTTTAAAGCCATGTTTGCAAGTGTTTAACGGCGTTTTGGATATTTACATAAACTTGTGCGATGCTGTAATCCATCATATAACAAGGTGCGCAGATGATTTTGTTTTTTTCATCAACACTGCACGCCATGTTTTCCACAGAAATAGTCGTGGATCCTGTTTTGGCAATTTCCGCATGCGTATTTCTGATGTTTTCCCTCGCTTCATTGCCAAAGCTCAAGGTAGGCACCACAACGCCTTGCAGTGATTTTGCCAGCAAAGTAGGTGCAATGCAGAGTGCTACAATGGGTTTTTTATGGCTGATAAAATGCTGCATACAAGCCTTAACCGCTGGCAAAACCTCCGCCTCTGCCCCTTGAAAAGCCCAAGACGATAAATTTTTGGCTGCACCAAAGCCACCCGGAATGAGCAAAGCGTCTAAATCTTGAAAATTAACTGTTGCTAAATCCTCCACCTTGCCTCTGGCAATGCGTGCAGATTCCACCAAAATATTTCTGTTTTCAGCCGAAACCTCGCCCGTTTTATGGTTTATCACGTGGTGCTGGTTGTGATTGGGCGCAAAACAAACCGCTTCCAAGTTTGCTTGTGCCAAACACAGCAATGCCAAAGTTGCCTCATGAATTTCCGAGCCGTCATAAACCCCACAGCCCGAAAGCAAAACACCTATTTTTTTCATATTTTTCATTTAATTTTATCCATTACACTATAATCCGCCAATCTTTTCAAAACCCGCTCTTTGTCAGCACCCTCCAAAAGCACAGGGCGAAAATCATTTCTATCTTTAACGCTAGACAAACTGCATGGGATAATTTGCGTACCCGCCTCCACAATGCCTTCATCGGTCAAATGAAAAGTGATTTGATAAATAAACGTATCTTTATCTCTCGGATTTTTATTGCCTCCAAAGCAAAAATTGCCCAAACTATACACAATTTGCTTGCCTTTATAAGTTTCCAGCCCTTGAACAACATGCGGGTGCGCACCCAAAACCAAGTCCGCTCCACAGTCTATGCTATGCCTTGCCAAGGCTTGTTGGGTTTTGTTGGAAAAATTTTCGCCCTCCTCGCCCCAATGGAAATAGATAATCACCAAGTCCGCATTTTGCCTAGCCTCTATAATTTGCTTCTTTAAATTTTCTTTCACCGCTTGGTTAATCACCCAACCTTTTGCACCCAGCATTGCCACCCGAATGTCGTTTATGGTTTGATACGCAATGGCTGAACCGCCAAAATGCAAAATATGTGCCGTATCCAAAACCTGCTGGGTATCTTTATAACCCTGCGCACCACAATCAAAGGTATGGTTATTGGCAAGGCTTACCGCATGAATACCCGCATGCTTTAAAATTTCTACATATTCAGGCTTGCCACGCATGGGAAACTGCTTTTCCACGGTATAATCTGCTTGTGTCAAAGGTCCTTCTAGGTTGGCAATATTCAAATGGCTATTTTCAAAAACGCTTTTAACGGCTTGAAAAAAATACGCAGAACCCTCTTTTTGAGCCACCTCATCAAAACGATTGCCCAAAGCCTGCCCCTTATAAGCCCCCAAAGTGCAATCGCCAACAGCACTAATCGTGATGGAACGTGCCACAGGGCATTCAACTATAGCTACACTATCCACACTTTGCGCCAGCAAAGTGGCAGAGGACAATAAAAAAGCAATCAAAAATAGAATATTTTGGTTTCGTTTTTGCATAAATAGCTTATATTTGCAAGAAATTACAAAAATATGAAAAAATCTTATTTCACAGCAGGTTTAGCCAGTTATATTTGGTTGCAACTGACCAATCTTATACTTATTGTGTGTTCTTTGGGATTTTTATATCCTTGGGCGTATGTGCGTAGCATGCAATGGGAAATAGAAAATTTAGTCATTGAAGGCAAATATCTTATTTTTACAGGCACCGCAATCGGTTTGTTCGGACATTGGATAAAATGGTTTTTGCTGACCTTACTCACCTTTGGCATTTATGGCTTTTGGGTAGGCATTAAGTTGCGCCAATGGTCTGCAAGCCATACGCATTTTGCTTAAAAAATCTTACGCTTTGTTAAGTTTTTGTAACAATGTTTATTCTCCTGATAACGATGGAACATGGAAACCCACGGTGTTTTCTAGCTACCAACTGAATACAGGCGTTACTATTGGTGGTGTAGCCAATCAACAAGGCACGCTACCAACTGGCGTTACACAAATTCCTGTTACTGGGCAAGCACAAACTGCCTTTACGAATTGGGATTTCTCAAGCATTTGGAAAACTTTTACTGGAAACGGTTTCCCAGTTTTTAATTGGCAGAATTAAATATAAAAAAACCGCTCATTTGGGCGGTTTTTATTTTTGAGCTTTTGCATTTAACAACAACCTGACTTTTCTATTGCCTGTGCAGAAGTGTCGCAGGGGTTTTCTAAGGAACACGCACTGCCTTGATAAAAGTTTTTTTGAAACTTATCTTGCGCCAAACAAGCTGCTTGCGCCAAACAAGCTGCATGAATGGCTGTCAATATAAAAGTCTTTTCCTGTGCTTGAAAAACTAAGCCATATCTACCCACAGTCTCTGTTTCATACTCCATGTCTATATCTACATCTGGTAAAGCTAGCGTTTTTTCAGACAAGGCAATGATATCTAGCAATTTACTCGCCTGTAACCTATGCCACACATCTACGGACTGCCAAAATTGAAAATTTATTTTCTGCTCTTCGTACAGCTTACCGCCACAGTCTATAAATTTCTTGCTGACTAAGCCGATTTCCGTAATATGAAAATGCAAAGGCACTTCCACCCCATTTTCCAACTTAAAAACCAAATCCGTAACTTGGCTCAATGCGTGTTTAAATTCTTGTAATTTCATAACTAAGCGATATTATTTCGCAAAGTTACGAAAAATTCGCATAATAACGAAATTTGAAATATAACCCACTACAAAAATATTTTATGGAAAATATGCACCAGAAAATGCTTTTCGCTTGGGCTTTTATTTTTCAAGCCTTTTTAAAAAAGTCAGCAAACACTTGACAAGCATTTTGCCAATTTTCCTCGTGAATGCAATACTTTGTTTTAGGCGGATTGATTTCGCCATGAATGAGCCCCGCATCTTTAAGCACATGTAAATGTTGAGATAGCGTACTATTTGCAATGGGCAATTCAACGGATAAATCGCCATGGTAACAACAGGTTTTGTTGCGCAATAACTCCAAAATCGCCAAACGAATAGGATTTGATAAAGCATTGGCAATTTTTGCAATATGTATTTGCTGCTCGGTAAATTTTTGTTTTGTTTCTGCCATAATTATTTTTTATTACACGCACACGCCTGTTTTTGCAGGCGATAGCTAAATTTGAGCATCAAGGCACTGTATAAATCCACGGCATTGCCAGAGCCTCTGCGCATATCGTTGGGATTTTTCACTATCCGCCTATCACTCATCGCACTGGGGTTATTGAGTACATACAAACCACTTACATCGTCCAAATAGCTGGTGGTCGTAGGTCTGACATGGCAAGATAAATCCAAGAGCCATACTGGGCTGAGCTTCCATTTCACGCCCAAGATTAAAGGAAAAGCCAAGGCGATTTGACTATAATTTTTGCCCTCCGTACTAAAATCCGTCAAATTTACCCAAGTTCCTGCATCATCTTTGGCTTTGGGTTGGAAATAAAAAGGTGCCAAACCAAAGGAAAAATAAGGCGTGAAATCTTCCCCTTCTCCATTCCAATCCAAGCGAAAAAAATTAAATTCCACCGCTGCACTCATTTCCAATATCAAACTGCGAAACGATAAATTTCTATTTTTTTGATACGCTGTGCGCCCATCGCTGTCATAAGCCTCTACTTGCATAGCACCCAAACTCACTCTAAACGCCCATCGCCCATCGGGCAAATTCAAGCGGTAAAACCCTTCCAAAGCCCACATCGGACGACGGAAAGGAATACTATTTAAATCCCCATAATACGTGGACAATCCCAAGCCTCCGCCAATTTCATGCGCCAGCGTGGAGCGTTTTTGGCTATATGCCAAACCCAACAAACTCCATGCAAACAGCAATAGGCGGAAAATCATATTTTTTATTTCAAAGAAATAGGCGGTATTTTAGCATGATTTAAAAATCCAAGCACATCGTATTGCAACAAATTCAGCATGTTTTGAAAAAGTTCAAAGGCTTCAAATTTATACACCAAAAGCGGGTCTTTTTGTTGATGCACAGCCATTTGCACGGAATGACGCAAATCGTCCATTCTGCGCAAGTGTTCTTTCCACTGCTGGTCTATGCTTGCCATAACCACTGCTTTTTCTAAGGATTGCACTGCCAAAAGCCCTTGGCTGGCAGTAGCCTCCGTAATATCCACAGGAATTTGCATGCCTTTTTCGCCACTCACAAAAGGAAGCACCACATTTTTGTAATTTTTAGACGCTTCTTGCTTGCCAATTTCTTGCATCACCTGCAAAACCGCAGTGGCAAGTTCGGCTCTTTTTTCTTTGGAAAACACACGTGCCTTTTCCAAAAGCCCTTGTTTGAGCTCTTTTTCTGGCATAATTTTGGCTTGTTGTGCATTCATGTCGGTAGAAAATCCGAGATATTTCTTGTGAAGATACACAAAATCTTCGTAATTGCTGTTTATTTTCAACTGCGAAACGAGTTGCTCGATCACCTGTTCTTGCATGCGCAATAAATCCAATTCCAAACGCTCACCCATCAAAGCGTGATAGCGTTGGGCATAAACAATTTTACGCTGTGCATTCATCACATCATCGTATTCCAAAAGGCGTTTTCTGGTGCCAAAGTTATTTTCTTCTACTTTTTTCTGCGCCCTTGCAATAGAATTAGTAACCATGCTGTGTTCAATCACTTCGCCCTCTTCTATGCCCATGGCGTCCATAATGCGTGCAATGCGCTCACTGCCAAACATGCGCATCAAATCATCTTCCAAAGACACGAAAAACACAGAGCTACCTGGGTCGCCCTGACGACCAGAACGTCCACGCAATTGCAAATCTATACGGCGAGACTCGTGGCGTTCTGTGCCCAAAATCATCAAACCGCCTGCTTGCTTCACTTCTTCTGACAATTTAATATCCGTTCCACGACCTGCCATGTTTGTAGCAATGGTTACCACACCTTTTTGCCCTGCTTGCGCCACAATTTCAGCCTCTTTGGCGTGTTGTTTGGCATTGAGCACGTTATGCGGAATTTGTCTTTGTTTGAGCATACGACTCAACAATTCGGAAATTTCCACCGAAGTGGTACCCACCAAAATTGCACGCCCTGCGTTTCTTGCCTCTTCAATTTGCAAAATCACGGCATTGAATTTTTCTCGCATGGTTTTATACACCTTGTCGTTGGCATCTTGACGCTTCACCACCCTATTGGTTGGAATGGCTACCACATCTAACTTGTAGATTTGCCAAAACTCTCCCGCCTCGGTTCTTGCTGTACCCGTCATACCAGCTAGCTTGTGGTACATGCGGAAATAATTTTGCAAGGTAATGCTGGCATACGTTTGTGTAGCCGCCTCTATTTTTACATTTTCTTTGGCTTCAATAGCTTGATGCAAACCGTCTGAATAGCGTCTGCCGTCCATAATACGCCCCGTTTGTTCATCAACAATCAAAACTTTGCCGTTCATCACCACATATTCTTGGTCTTTTTCAAACAAAGTATAGGCTTTGAGCAATTGATTTAGGGTGTGTATGCGTTCGGATTTAATTTTAAAATCGCTGATAATCTGCTCTTTGTGCTGGATTTTTTCGTCGGCAGTCAAAGCCTCGTTTTTATCCACTTCCGACAAGGTTACCCCCCAATCTGGCAAAATGAAAAAGTCTGGGTCTGTGTCGCTAGACATCAACTCTATGCCTTTTTCGGTTAATTCTATGGCATTATTTTTTTCATTGAGCACAAAATAAACCTCTGCATCGGCTTTGGGCATTTCCCTAGAATTGTCCTGCATGTACAGGTTTTCTGTTTTTTGCAACAATGCTTTTACACCCGACTCGCTCAAAAATTTAATAAAGGCTTTATTTCTAGGCAAACCCCTATGGCAACGCAAAAGACACAAGCCAAATTCCTCTTGTTCTTCTTTGCTCAATTTTCTCGTCTGCGACTCTTTATGCAGTTTTTTGGCGTTCGTCAAAAAGCCATTCACGACTTTTTGCTGTATGCGCACCACATTTTCTATTTTGTCTTTGAGTTGGTCGTATTGTTGTTTGTCTCCGCCCTCCACAGGTCCAGAAATAATCAAAGGCGTTCTTGCCTCGTCAATCAAAACGCTATCCACCTCATCGACAATGGCGAAAAAATGCCCCCTTTGCACCAAACTATCCGCTTGATGCGCCATGTTGTCACGCAAATAATCAAAGCCAAATTCGTTATTGGTACCAAAGGTAATATCTGCACGGTAAGCATTTCTGCGTGCCTCACTGCCAGGGCTGTGCAATTCTATGCAATCTACGGTTAAGCCATGAAACTGATACAAAGGCGACATCCACTGGGCATCACGCTTTGCCAAATAATCATTCACCGTTACAATATGCACCCCACGACCCGTCAGCGCATTCAGATACACGGGCAAAGTCGCCACCAAGGTTTTACCCTCCCCGGTCTGCATTTCGGCAATTTTACCTTGATGCAAAGCCGTACCGCCGATAAGCTGTACATCGTAATGCACCATGTTCCACTTGATGCGGTTTCCGCCAGCTTCCCAAGTGGTTTGCCAAAGGGCTTTGTTGCCAATCACTTTTAAGTAAGATTTATTTTGCAAAGACAAGGCTTTGTCGGCTTCGGTCGCTTCCACTTCCAAAGTATCGTTTTCAGAAAAACGCCTTGCCGTTTCTCTAATCACGGCAAATGCCTCTGGCAAAATCTCCAATAAAACTTCTTCAGTTTTGCTGTCAATTTGTTTTTGCGCCAAATCGGCTTCTTTAAAATATTTCTCTTTTAATTGACTGTCTTCGGTCTGTGTAGCTTTTTCCAAGAGGTTTTGCTTGTGCAAATTTTCCTTTTGCAAGGCTTGCGCAATGCGGTTTTTAAATTCCGCCGTTTTGGCACGCAAATCCTGATGCGACAATTGGCTTAAAGCGGGATATATGGCATTGATTTTATCCACATAAGGCTGTAAAATGCGAAGGTCTTTTTTGCTTTTATCGCCTAGGATTTTCTTAAAAATATAGTCTAACATAATTTGGTGCATTGCTAAGAATTAGGCAAATTTAATAATATTTTACTGAAAAATCTATACAAAAGCCATAAAAAATCATTTTCAGACATTGTCTGCTTCAATCGTGCTACGCACGGCGGACACAGAAAGATTTAATCCACAGGCATAGCCTGTTAAAAATATGCAAAGCGAGAAAGCGTTTCGCAACGGACTTTTTATTTTGAAAGGTAAAAAAAACAAACATATAGCCCACGGTTTAAACCGTGGGCTATGTTATTCATGTCTGCATGATTTTTTTGCGATGGAAACGCCCGTGCGCAACACGGATTGAAGAAGCTCTAATGCTTATTTATAGCTACGCTGTGCAATCTTGATGTTCTCGTATTGCAGTTCCTCTTTGTGTAGCGTAGGGGCTTCTAGGTTGCTGGTGTTGTATTGCCAAGCCGCCACGTGCGCAAATTTTTCATCGTTGCGCAATGCCTCACCCTCTTCGGTTTGGTGCTCTTCTCTAAAATGCCCACCGCAAGATTCCTCTCGGTATAAAGCATCTTGACACATCAATTCACCAAGCTCCAAATAATCAGCCACACGCAAAGCCTTCTCCAATTCTGGATTCAGCTCGTTTGCGCTGCCTGGTACTAACACGTTTTTCCAAAAGTCTGCACGCAAGGCACGTATTTCAGCAATTGCCTCTGTCAAACCTTTGGCATTTCTAGCCATACCGCATTTGTCCCACATAATCTTGCCGAGCGTTCTGTGATAACTATCCACAGTTTTTGTACCTTTATTGTCTAGCAACTGCTTGATGCGTTCTTTTACAACTCGCTCCGCCTCTTCAAATTCGGGGCTGTTTTCAGCAATTTTACCCGTTAAAATTTCATCGGATAAATATTCTCCTACGGTGTAAGGAGCCACAAAATAGCCGTCCGCCAAGCCTTGCATCAGTGCAGATGCACCTAGCCTATTGGCACCGTGGTCAGAAAAATTCGCCTCGCCCAAAGCATAACACCCAGGTACGGTAGTCATCAAGTTGTAATCCACCCAAAGTCCGCCCATGGTATAGTGCACCGCTGGGTAAATGCGCATGGGTATTTCATAAGGATTTTCGCCCGTAATCTTTTCATACATCTGAAAAAGATTGCCATATTTTTCTTCTATAACTTCTTTACCGAATGCTTTTATTTCCGCTACACTTGGGTTGTCTATACCTTTTAATTTCGCCCTTGTTTTGCCGTAGCGTGTAATGGCATCTGCATAGTCCAAATAAACGGCTTGCTTAGATGTTCCCACGCCATAACCTGCATCACAGCGTTCTTTGGCTGCACGTGAAGCAACGTCTCTGGGCACCAAGTTCCCAAAAGCAGGGTAGCGTCTTTCCAAGTAATAATCCCTTTCTTCTTCGGGTATTTCGTTTGCTTTGCGGTTGTCGTCTTTCTTTTTGGGTACCCAAATTCTGCCATCGTTGCGCAAAGACTCCGACATCAAAGTTAATTTTGATTGGTGGTCTCCCGAAACAGGTATGCAAGTGGGGTGAATTTGTGTAAAACAAGGATTGGCAAAAAATGCACCTTTTTTGTGCGCTTTCCAAGCAGCGGTTACATTCGAACCCATCGCATTGGTGGACAAAAAGAATACATTGCCATAACCACCCGTGCAAAGCAATACAGCGTGTGCGCCGTGTTTTTCTATTTCCCCAGTGATTAAATTCCTGGCAATAATGCCCCGTGCTTTTCCGCCCACCAATACCAAATCCAGCATTTCATGGCGGTTAAACATTTCCACATTGCCTTTTGCAATCTGACGAGACAAAGCCGAGTAAGCACCCAAAAGCAATTGCTGTCCAGTTTGTCCGGCAGCGTAAAACGTTCTCTGCACCTGCGTTCCA
>CANHHI010000009.1 GCA_947460225.1 Flavobacteriales bacterium | reverse complement strand
GCATCAGAAATCCTTGCCAAAACCGTTTGTGGCTTATAAATTTTTTCGTCTAACTGCATTTCGTCCAAGATAGATTTGAGCAAACTCTTGCTGTCTTGGCTGTCGTAAATGGTGAAATTATAGCTATAACCCAATCTATGCGCCTCTTGACGAAGCATCTTGGCAAATACCGAGTGAAAAGTGCCCATCCAAAGGTTTTTAGCCTCCGCACCCACCACCTTTTCGATGCGTTCTTTCATTTCCCGAGCCGCTTTATTGGTAAACGTGAGCGCCAAAATAGAAAAAGGATCCACGCCATGTTCCAGCAAATGCGCTATGCGCAAGGTAAGCACACGTGTTTTTCCAGAGCCCGCACCTGCGATAACCATCATGGGACCTTCCAAATGAATAACAGCGTCTTTTTGAGGTGTATTGAGTGTATTGAGGTAATTTGCCATGTCTTTAAATCACGTACAAAAATAGCAAAATAAGCACATATTTGTTTCAAGAAATACTATTTTTATGCACAGACATCGCTGGCATATAATCCGTTTTAGTCCGCCCCTGCATTATCCGTTTTATTCTGCAGGCATAGCCTGTTTCAATCCATGCTACGCATGGTCAGGCAAACCCTGCACGTTTTCTGCTTCGCAGACCTTGTAATTCCTATACATTTTTGGGCGTATGCCATACGCCCCTACGTTTGTTTATTCGGTGGTTTCAATGATTTTGTGTAGGGGCGAACCTGCGTGTTCGCCCATTGCGTGTTTTTATTAGGGCAGACACATAGGTCTGCCCCTACATGTTGCGCATAAATCCTGCAATATTCATTTTTCTTGTCATTTTTTTTCAAAATTATTTGGAACTTTAATGGAAAAGTTTGTATCTTTGTACTTGAAAATAATAACGTATCCATTTTTTGTGGATACCAACACGCCGAAAAAATCGGCAAAAGGTTATATCATTAGACATAACCCAACCTGACGGAGACCTTCGCTGAAAGGCGTTTGGTATCCGCGGCGTGTTTTAAGACACGTTGAACGATACGTTATTATTTTCAACCTTACAAATCGTCAGGTTGGGTTTTTTGTTATACAGCAGTGTAGGGGTTGTTGGCTTGTGAAAAGCATAACCTAAAAGGCTTTGGTGGCTATATCTATGCTTGGTTGTGTTTTGGTTTTAGTTACTTCCACTTGTTTAAACAAACACAGGCTAAAACCAGCAAAATCCAATCTATTTGCCTAAGTTGCTTGCAACCTAGATGAATTGCGGTGTATCGCCTGCCGAAGGCAGACTAAAACGCACTATGTGCGCTTGCAACATAGATGAATTGCGGTGTTTTATCTGTTTGCATACAGCAGATGCGCACCAGCTGGCGAGGCGTTAGGAATTTATTTTTATTTTTACTGTCGTTTTGGGTGTGTACGTAAAACCCTAATTTCCACAATGAAACCCAGCCTAAGGCTGGGTTTCGGCATCAGAGATGCTTTAATCCGTGCTTCGCACGGGCTAGATTATCCAGCACAACGCCTGCCGAAGGCAGACTAAAACGCACAATGTGCGCTGCCGTAGGCAGATTAAAACAGACGATGTCTGCGGATTAAATCGGACTATGTGCGTTAAAAAATGAACAACGAGAAAGCGTTTTGCAACGGACTTTTTATTTTGAAAGGTAAAAGAAACAAACATATAGCCCACGGTTTAAACCGTGGGCTATATTATTCATGTCTGCATGATTTTTTTGCGATGGAAACGCCCGTGCGAAGCGCAGACTAAAACGCACTATGTGCGCAGGCTATGCCTGCGGGCTTTCGCCGTCTTTATCAAAGAAACCTTGCATCATCAAAGCCAAAGCCCCATCACTGGTTACATTGCAAGCTGTGCCAAAACTATCTTGCAAGGCAAAAATGGTGAGCATTAAAGCAATGCCTGTTTCATCAAAGCCCAAAACACCACTGATAAGACCCAAAGAAGCCATAACTGTTCCGCCAGGCACACCAGGTGCGCCAATGGCAAAAACACCCAGCAAAACAATAAACAAACTCATGGTGGCGAGGTCTGGCAAAGTGCCATATAAAATTTGCGATACCGTCATCACAAAGAAAACCTCCGTGAGTACTGAACCGCATAAATGCGTGGTTGCCCCCAAGGGAATGGCAAAATCTATAAATTTATCTTTTAAAACTTTGCTGTCTTTTGCCGAGCGCAAAGACACGGGCAAAGTTGCCGCCGAAGACATCGTACCCACCGCTGTAAGGTAAGCGGGTATGTAGCTTTTGAGCAATGGCAAAGGGTTTTTGCCCGAAACAATCGCTGCCAAAGTATAAAGAAAAAACATCCATATAAAATGCCCAAGAATTACCAAAACAATGACTTTAAAAAACACAGGCAATTGCTCGGTTAAGCCACCTTCGTAGGCAAGCATGGCGAAAGTAGAGGCAATAAACACAGGCAAAATAGGAATGATGATTTTTTGCACCACAAATAGGAGCATATTGTTGAACTCATCTAAAATTTCTATAAACTTTTTTGACTCTGTCCAAGCGGCGGCAAGCCCTAGAAAAATAGCGAGCACCAATGCGCTCATCACGGGCATCACTTGGGGAATATCCAATTTAAAAATAAGTTCTGGCAATTCATTGAGTGCGCTCACTTGCGTGCTAGCCCCCAAACTCGGAATAAGTGCATAACCAGCACCCATAGAAAAAAATGCCGCTCCAATAGAAGATAAATAAGCCAAACCCAGCATCACAAAAAGCATTTTGCTGGCGTTTTTACCCATTTTTGGAATGGCAGGTGCCACAAAACCCAAGATAATCAAAGGCACACAAAAGAAAATAACTTGACCCAAAATGTGTTTGACCGCTAAAACCAAACGCATATACGCTAGGGGCAAATACAAACCTGCAACCACACCCAAAGCCACGCCCAAGGCGAGACGGAAAATTAAACTGTTTAATACTTTTTTCATGATACAGAATTTTGAAGCAAATATAAGCATTAAAATTACACAAAAGCAAGAAAATAAGAAAATAAAAAAGGAGGAAATTCCTCCTTCTTAGTCAATTCCTCCAGACATGTATTTATGGATGTTAATAGAAACAGATGGCGTAACCTTTGAATCCATACGCACAAATACCGTATAAGTACCGAAATTCGGCGCAACGAGTTGATCCATAGACAAATAGCCATAACCATTCGTTGTTTTTAACACGTTTTGTTCCGCATCAGTACCTTTAACAATCCTCAGCCACACTTTATCATTATTCACGTTGGTGATTTTCACGTCCAACCACTCATAATAAAAAGTAGAAGTGTAAGAAGAAACTTTCACCCAAGCAGTTCCCACGTTGTACAAGGTAAAATCTTGATACGATGAACGAGATTCCACAGCCTGTTCTTGCAGGGGTTCAGGACTAGACAAAGATTGTTTAGCACAAGACACAAACGTCAATGCAAGCAAAGACAATAATCCGATTTTTTTTGTTGTTGATAACATAACTGATTGAATTGATAGCACAAAGTTAGTTATCCAATAAACAGAAGTTTATTTTTTTACATTTTTTATAAAAAACATATAAAAAATACTGTTTATTTGTTAAAAAATGTTAATCTAAACACCCTGCTTGCAAAACAAATCCCAAACTACAATGCCTGCACACACAGACACGTTGAGGGAATGCTTGGTGCCAAACTGAGGAACTTCTAAGCAAATATCCACCGCATCAAGCACCAAAGGCGAAACCCCAGACACTTCATTGCCAAAAATTAAGGCAATTTTTTCTTCGGTTTTGGGCTGATATTGATGCAAAAAAACACTGCTATTGGTTTGCTCCACCGCTATTAAAGTATAACCCTGTGCACGCAAATCCGAAACGCTATCCAAGGTCTGTGCGTAATATTGCCAAACAACAGTTTGAGTTGCGCCCAAAGCCGTTTTTTCTATGTCTCTATGCGGAGGCTGTGCGCTCATGCCGCACAAATGAATAGCCTCTAAATGAAAAGCATCAGCCGTGCGAAACACAGAGCCTATGTTGTGCATACTGCGTATATTGTCAAGCACCAAAACAATGGGGTGTTTGGGCGTATTTTTAAAAGTTTCTGCGTCAATTCTTTTGAGCGCATCTAGTTGCAATTGTATGGGCATTATAAAGTACTCAATTTACACACCTCTTGCTTAAAACAAGCTCCCCGATGTTCGTAATTGTTAAACAAATCAAAACTTGCGCAAGCAGGCGAAAGCAAAACCACATCGCCCGTTTGGGCAATGTTTTGCGCCTGCAAAACCGCATCTGCCATGCTGTGTGTATCGTACAGTTCTTGCACAAAAGGCGAGAAAAATGTTTGAATTTTTTCGTTGTCTTTACCCAGCATCACAATGGCTTTGACTTTTTGCTTGACCAAATCCAAAAGTTTGTTGTAATCATTGCCTTTGTCCACACCACCCACAAGCCAAACAATAGGCTTGGTTTGACTATCCAAAGCATACCAAGCGGAGTCCACGTTGGTGGCTTTACTATCGTTGATATACGCCACGCCTTGCAAGGTATCCACGAGTTCTAAACGATGTGGCACATTGACAAAATTGCCCAAAGCATACAATAAAGTATGGTTTTGCACCCCCAAACGATGCGCCGCCAAAACCGCCGCCATGATATTCATGTAATTGTGTTTGCCCTGCAAAACCAAGGCAGTTTTTTCAATGGCAAAATCCATGCTGGGAAACACCAAAGAAGAACTAAACGCATCAAAATAAGCCGTTTGGTTGGGCGTTTCTAAGGCAAAGGGCAAAAGCTCTGGCAAAAGCCTTTTCACCTGCAAAGCAGACTGAATAATAGGGTCTTCCTGCCAATAGATAAACGCATCGGCATGGCTTTGGTTTTGTAAAATTCTAAATTTGCTGTGAATATATTTAGAAAATTGGTAATCGTATCGGTCTAAATGGTCTTCGGTGATGTTGAGCAAAATGGAAACATCCGCCTTAAAATCAAACATATAATCCAATTGGAAACTGCTCAACTCCACCACATAATAATCGTAGTTTTTTTCCAGCACCTTGCGTGCCAAACTCTCCCCCACATTGCCACACAAAGCCACGTTATAACCCGCTTGTTGCAACAAATGGCAAGTCAAATAAGAAGTGGTAGTTTTGCCGTTAGAGCCCGTAATGGCAATGATTTTGCCCTGCACATATTGGAAAGCAAATTCTATTTCAGATATAATGGGAATACCCAATGCCTTAATGGCTTGAATAATCGGCGTACTGTCTGCAATGCCAGGGCTTTTGATGATTTTATCGCACTTTAAAATGCGTTCTACATCGTGTCCATTTTGCTCAAAGGCAATGTGGTTATCGGTGAGCGCAAGCACGTGTGTGGGCTTAATGGTACCCGCATCTGAAACAAAAACCTGATAACCTTTGTTATGGGCAAGCAAAGCAGCACTCAATCCACTTTCTCCTGCGCCTAAAACGGCAATTTTCATCTTTTTTTTATACATCTTTTACCTTACTTTAAGGGTAGCCACGGCAATAACCGCAAGCAAAATGCCAACAATCCAAAACCGAGCCACAATTTTTGGCTCAGGAATACCTTTTTTCTGAAAATGGTGGTGCAAAGGGGACATCAAAAAAATGCGCCTGCCCTCGCCATATTTTTTCTTGGTATATTTAAAATAACTCACTTGCAAAACCACAGAGAGGTTTTCCAACAAAAAAACGCCACAAATAAGCGGTATCATAAACTCTTTGCGAATTAAAATGGCAAATACCGCCAAAACGCCCCCCAAAGTCAAACTGCCAGTGTCGCCCATAAAAACTTGCGCAGGATACGCATTATACCACAGAAAACCTACGGTAGCGCCAATAAAAGCGGCAATAAACACCACAAGCTCCCCAGAATTGGGAATATACATAATGTTTAGATAATCCGCCAAAATATAATTTCCCGAAACATAAGCCAAAACAGAAAAAGCAATGGCAGCCACCGCCGAAGTGCCTGCCGCCAAGCCATCTAAGCCATCTGTCAGATTTGCGCCGTTAGATACTGCTGTTACAATAAAAATAACCAATAAAATAAAAACCACAAAAACAGCCTTTTTACTGGGATTTTCTACAAAAAACAACAAATCGGCGTATTCAAATTCATTGTTTTTCAAAAAAGGCAAAGTACTTTTCAAAGCACGTGTTTCCAACCAATGCGTTTCTGATTTTAAACTATGCGTAGCACTATCCACACGCAAAGCCTGTACTTTTTGGCGCAGGCTGATATCTGGGTGAAGATACATAATCAAACCCACCAAAAAACCAATGCCAACCTGCCCCACCAATTTCATTCTGCCCGCCAAACCATCTTTGTTTTTTTTAACAACTTTAATATAATCGTCAATAAAACCAATCACGCCCAGCCACAAGGTGCTAAGTACCATAATTTGTATGTATGGATTGCTCAATTTGGTGAACAGTAGCGTGGGCACGAGTATGGATAAAATAATGATAACACCGCCCATAGTAGGCGTGCCCTTTTTTTGCATTTGCTCGGAAAGCCCCAAATCCCTAATGGATTCACCTATTTGCAAGCGTTGCAAAAAGTAAATGATTTTTTTGCCAAAATACAGGGCTATAAATATAGACAAAATTAAAGCCAAACTCGCTCTAAAACTGATGTATTCAAAAATTCCCGCTCCGGGAAAACCCCATGTTTGCAAAAGCTGAAAAAAATAGTAGAGCATGTTTTTATTTGTTGAGTTTTTCTAAAATGTCTATGCAAACCTGTTTGTCGTCAAAAGGCAACACTTCCGCCCCAGCAATCTGATATTTTTCATGCCCTTTGCCAGCAAGCAAAACAATATCGTTTTTTTGGGCAAGCATACAGGCTTGTTTGATGGCTTCTGCACGATTCACCACACAAATATACTTAGAAAAGTGCGCACCTGCAACCCCCGCTTGCATATCTTTTAAAATGTCTTCGGGATTTTCACTGCGTGGATTGTCAGCAGTAAAAATACTAAAATTACTCAATTCCGTAGCAATTGCAGCCATTTGTGGTCTTTTGCCTTTGTCTCGCTCGCCCCCGCAACCCACCACCGTAATCAATTGTTCATTGCGTGTGCGTATTTGGTTGATATTTTGGAGTACATTGTCCAGGGCATCGGGGGTATGTGCATAATCCACCACCACGTGAATGCCCGTTTTAGAGACAAAATGGTCAAAGCGTCCATCAACATTTTTTTCCAAACTGAGTGCCGCCAAAACTTGCTGTTTATCTTCGCCCAAAAGCACGGCAGTCGCATAAACTGCTGTTAAATTATAGGCATTAAAACTTCCCACCAAAGGACTCCAAAATTCCGTGTCGTCTAGTTGCAATTGCAAACCCAAAAAATTATTTTCCAAAATTTTGGTTTTAAAATCCGCCATGCGCAATAAAGCGTAAGTATGCTTGCTCGCCTTGGTGTTTTGTAGCATCACCATGGCATTGGTGTCGTCCAAATTGACCAAAGCAAAAGCACCCGAAGGCAAATCATCAAAAAACTTTTTCTTGGCGTAAATATAATTTTTAAACGTTTGATGATAATCCAAATGGTCTCTACTTAAATTGCTAAAAACCCCGCCCGCAAAATGCAAATTTTTGATGCGCCCTTGCTCGGCAGCATGCGAACTGACTTCCATAAAAGCATGCGTACAGCCTTCTGCCACCATATCTGCCAAAAGTGCATTTAAAGTAATAACATCGGGCGTGGTATGTGTGCTGGGTATTTCCGTTTGCTTAATTTTATTGACCACCGTAGAAATCAAACCCACCGCATAACCTAAACGAGAAAACAAAGCATGTAACAAAGTGGCAGTCGTGGTTTTGCCGTTTGTACCCGTAATACCAACCAGTTTTAATTTTTTGCTCGGATTGCCATAAAAATTGCTGGCAATACCCGCCAAAGCCAGCAAAGTGTTTTCCACACAAACATACAAAACACTTGGGTGCAAATGCTCGGGCAAGGTTTCGCACACAATCACACTGGCACCCTGCGCAATGGCTTGGCTGATGTATGCGTGCCCGTCTGTTTTTACGCCTTTGACTGCGGCAAAAAGCGTATTTTGCCCAACATGATTGCTGTTGAGCGATAGGGCTTGCACAGGCATATCCAAATTGCCATGGTGCGATAAAACGTACACCGTATCTAGGCAGTGCTTTGCAGTAATCATTTTATGAAATTTTTAACCAAACTGTTTGTCCTTTTTGAATTTTTGCACCCGGCAGGGGATTTTGCGTTTTTATTCTGCCAATTTTTCCTTCCACTTGCACTTGCAAGCCTTTATTTTCAAGCAAATACAAGGCATCACGCAAACCCATGTTTTGCACATTGGGCATGGTATTTTCCGAAAACCCAATTTCTTCAAGCGCCAAATGTTCCGCTTTGTTTTGCACTTTTGCCCAAACGCCAAGCGTACTGTCTTGCAGGGGAATTTTAGCCGTTTGATAGACTTTGAGCAAATCGCTTTTGTAGCCTTTCAAAGCCTTTGGCAGAACTTGATTGTTTTGACTGGGCACGGCTTCGGCATCATCAAAAGACAAAGCGTGTTCACCTGCATAAATTTTATAGGCTACATCTTTAAAAATGGGCGCAGCCACTTCCGAAGAATAATATCCGCCTTGGTTTGGCGCAGAAACCGCCACAAAGCAAGTGTATTTGGGATTATCCGCAGGAAAATAACCCACAAAAGAAGCTAAATACTGCGCTCTACCGCTATCATCTTTATATTTTTTGCCCTCCAAAAGCATTTGTGCCGTACCCGTTTTTCCAGCGATTTTAAAATATGGATTTTTAATACTACTCGCTGTGCCGTATTCCACCACAGATTCCAAGGCTGTCTGAATTTGTGCCAAGGCTTGTGCCGATGCCATTTTAGACACCAAAACTTCGGGGGAAAAAGTTTTTTTATGCCGATTGCTATACGCAATTTGAGATACCAAGCGTGGTTTGATCATTTTGCCTTGATTGGCAATGCCATTGTAAAAAGTCAAAATCTGTATTGGACTTTGCAAAACCTCATAGCCAATCGCCATTTGTGGCAAAGAAACCCCCGACCACAGCTTATCTTTCACGCTTTTTACATAAGGTTCTTTTTCACCCAAAAGATCTATACCGCTTTTTTGAGAAATGCCTAGATTTTGTAAACCGTCTATAAATTTTTGTGGATTTTTTTGATAATTGTTAAATATCATTTCAGAAACCGCAATATTAGACGAATACGCAATGGCGTCTTGCACCGTAATTTTGCCATAACCCCCTTTTTTGCTTTCTTTGGTTTCCAAATTATAAAACTTTTTAAGCCCTTGATAGGTATCCACCGTGTCGGTTATTTTGCATTTTTTATCTTCCAAAGCCAAGAGCCAAGCAGCGATTTTAAAAGTAGAGCCTGGCTCGTAATAACCGCCCACCGCATGGTTAAAATCTTCATGATAAGAGCCATCAGAACGCCGACTCAAATTCACCAAAGCACGCACCGCACCCGTTTGCACTTCCATTAAAATCAAAGTGCCATGCGCCGCATCGTGTTCTTTCAAGCGTTTAAGCAGGGCATTGTGCGATAAATCTTGCAAATTGATGTCTAAATGCGTGTGCAAATCCGCTCCTTTCTGTGGTTCTTTCACGTATTCATCGGACAAAGGAACCCAAATATCCGCCCCAATTCTTTTTTGTTTTTGCACACCTTTCTTCCCTGCCAAAAGCATATCGTACGTTTTTTCCAAACCTACGCCACCGCCTGTCGCATCAAAATAACCCACCGTTCTTCTGGCTAAATCGCCATGTGGCAAATATCTTTTATTTTTGAGCACAAAAATCATACCGCCCTTGTAACGCCCCAAATTAAACAAAGGATAGTTTTTAATTTGTTGCATTTGCATATAGGTGGCATTGCGCTGAATAAGTTGATAACGCTGACCTTGTGTGATGGCATCTTTAAAATTTTTGTAATACTGCGCCGCATTTTTATCTTGGAATAAATGTGCCATAAGACTTGACAATTTTTGCAGGGAGTCTGCCAGTTGTGCGTTTTTTGCGAGTTGCCTCACGCCAATCACCGTGCCATCAAAATGAATATCGTATTCGGGAATATCAATGGCAAGCAAACTGCCATCTTGGGCGTAAATATTGCCTCTATTGGGCTTTATTTCTTTTAAGCTGATAATTCTGCCCTCAAAATTTTTCTGATACGATTGTTGTTCTGCCCATTGGATATGCAAAATTTTTGCCAGCACCAAAAAGGCAAAAGCAAGCAAAAAAAGCCCAAGCCATTTGGCACGTTGCAAAGGAATGGTCAAGGGTGTATGTGAATTATTCATGGATTTTGCGTGCAGGCTCTGTCATTTCTTTTAAACCCAAACTGTACGTTTTTTGTGCCACTTTGGATTGCAATTTCTCCCTTGCCAATTGCGCTTGCAATGCCAAATGTTTCAAGCGCAAATCACGCAAAACAATTTCCTTGCGGTGAATGTCCACCAGGGTTTTCTCCGCCTGAAAATCATAAATCAAATAAGCCAAAAGCAGCACAAACACAAAAAAGGCAAAAGGAACATTTTCCTTTACCGCATCTTGCACAAAAAAACGACCAGAAAGCACATTGTCAAGCCAATTGCTTGAACTTTTCTGCTTAACACCCGTCCGAGTTTTATCTTTAAAAATGTTGCCCTGCATATCTTAATGCAAAGATAAATCTTTTGAGCGTGTTCTGCAAAGGCTATGCAAAAAAATTATTAAATCCTTGCGCAATGTTTTATTCTACGGACACAGTCCAGTTTAATCCATGCTACGCACGGCGGACATAGTCCGTGTTAATCTGCCTACGGCAGGGCAGGCAAACCCTGCACGTAATCTGCGCCAAAGGCGCACGGACATAGTCCGTTTTAATCTGCCTTCGGCAGGGCAGTAAACCCTGACGTTATCCTGCTGTGTAGGTAGTTATCTACCACAAACCCCCACGCAAATATGCGTAGGTGTTTTGTGGCTTGACAACCTATGCGCAAAGTTCATACTCCTGCGCTACTGATGAAGAGTGTTTTTTGCTTCGCAGGCAATACCTACAAACAAAAAACCCAACCTGACGATTTGTAAGGTTACGAATCTAAACGCCTCGTTCAGCGTGTAAAACACGCCGCAGACAACAAACGCCTTGCGGCTGGGTTATCCGTCAGGTTGGGTTATATTTAATAGAATTTAACCCTAGCCGATTTTTTCGGCGTGTTATTGCCCAACTATGGGCGTTTAGATTCGTACCACAAAGGTACAAACTTTTTCTTTAAAGTTTCAAACAATATTGAAAATATTTTTGCGGGCACAGTCCGTTTTAATCTGCGCCTTTGGCGTTAAATTGTTTCATGGCGTTATCATCAGATGCCAGAGGCATCAAAGGTTTGTAGCATGTAGCACAAAAAACAATGAAACGACCCCTACGGGGTCGTAGATAAATGGAACAGATTTATCTATAAACCTACAATCCCTACGGGATTTTTTAACACCAAAAAACCACACTGCGCATTTCGGCTTTCCTCCATAAACAAAAAAATCCCCTCCAAAAGAGGGGATTTTCGTGCACCGAGGAGGATTCGAACCTCCATCTCTAGATCCGTAGTCTAGAATTCTATCCATTGAACTATCAGTGCTTGAATTTGAGTGCAAAATTACAAATTTTTTCTTAATCTACGCACAAAAATTCTAAAATATTTACTTTTTAGGTTCTTTTACCTCTTTTTCTTTCACCACTTCCACAGGATTTGCCATCGCTTCCTTGATTTTTACTTCCAATTCTTCGGCAAGTTCTGGGTTGTCTTTGAGCAAAGCTTTCACATTGTCCCTACCCTGTCCAATTTTTTCATCTTTGTAGCTAAACCAAGAACCTGATTTTTTAATCACACCCTTATCAGAACCCATATCCACAATTTCGCCGAGCTTAGAAATGCCCTCGCCGTACATAATATCAAAGCTAGCCTGCATAAACGGCGGAGCCACTTTATTTTTAACCACTTTCACAGTAACACTGCTACCCACCGCCACATCGCCGTCCTTAATGGGTTGGGATTTTCGGCGTATGTCTAAACGCACCGAAGCATAAAATTTCAAGGCATTACCACCCGTCGTAACTTCTGGATTGCCAAACATCACGCCAATTTTTTCACGCAATTGGTTGATAAAAATGCAACAACAATTGGTTTTGCTAATGGTTGCCGTAATTTTGCGCAAGGCTTTACTCATCAAACGAGCCTGCAAGCCCATTTGCGAGTCTGTCATTTCCCCTTCAATTTCCGCTTTTGGCACCAAAGCCGCCACCGAGTCAATAATAATCAAATCAATCGCCCCAGAGCGTATCAAATTATCGGCAATTTCCATGGCTTGCTCGCCATTATCGGGTTGAGAAATCAATAAATTGCCCACGTCCACGCCCAAGTTTTTGGCATAATATGCATCAAAAGCATGTTCAGCATCTACAATCGCTGCAATACCACCCAATTTTTGCACCTCGGCAATGGCATGAATAGCCAGCGTGGTTTTACCCGAACTTTCGGGTCCGTATATTTCTATAATTCTACCTTTTGGATAGCCCCCAACACCGAGTGCCAAGTCCAAGCCCAAAGAACCCGTAGGGATAACGTCCAATTTTTCAATGGGCGCATCACCGAGTTTCATCACCGTACCCTTGCCATATTGCTTGTCTAGCTTGTCTAAGGTAAGCTGTAAGGCTTTTAATTTTTCCGTAGATTCCATAAAATCAAATTTCATACAAAGATAAACATTTTTTAGGTATATTAGCGCAAAAATTATGAAGACTCCGCACAAAAAAATTGCCCTGCACGTAGGCACTCGTTTGGAGGATTTTTTCCCCAATCCAGAGATTCCTTTAATGCACCAAGACCCTTACACGTTGCTGGTGGCGGTGCTGCTTTCCGCACAATGCACCGATGCGAGAGTCAATCAAATCACCCCCACCTTGTTTGCCCTTGCAGACAATCCCAAAGACATGGCAAAGCAAGACGTGGCTGTGGTGCAAGCCATCATACGCCCTTGCGGTTTGTCGCCCCGAAAAGCCAAAGCAATATGCGAGCTGTCAAACATTATTATGGACAAGCACCAAGGCGTTGTGCCACAAAGTTTTGAGGATTTGGAAGCCCTGCCCGGTGTGGGGCATAAAACCGCTTCGGTGGTGATGGCGCAGGCTTTTGGTGTGCCGAGTTTTCCTGTGGATACGCACATTCATCGCTTGATGGCACGCTGGTTGCTTTCTTCGGGCAAAAATGTGGAGCAAACCGAAAAAGATGCCAAAGCCCTTTTCCCAAAAGAAAAATGGAACAAACTGCATTTGCAGATTATCTACTATGCACGTGCATATAGTCCCAGCCGTGGCTGGGACTTAGAAAAAGATGTAATTACCAAAGAAATTTGGACAATGGCGAACTTCAAGCCAAGTGCATAAAACGCTTTTTGGCTTCTAGCTGTTCTTGGGTTTCTCGGTGTGCTGGGTCGTCCACGCAACAATCCACAGGGCAAACCGCCGCACATTGAGGTTCATCGTGAAAACCCACGCATTCCGTGCATTTGTCGGGAACAATGTAATACACCCCATCGCTCACAGGCTTTTGAATGGCATCGGCGTGATAGGTATTGCCCATAGGTGTGGTTTGCTCACCTTTGAGCAGTGTGCCGTCCATCAAAGTCCAGTTTGCGCCACCTTCATAAATGGCGTGATTTGGGCATTCTGGCTCACAAGCCCCACAGTTGATACAGTCGTCTGTTATAATAATTGCCATGATATCCTTTTTGGCTAGCAAAGATAAAAAAAATTTAAACATATTCAACACCGACATAGCCCGTTTTAATCTACTTCACAGGCACAGACATTGTCTGATTTAATCCGTGCTACGCACGGGCTAGATAACCTAACGATTACAACGCCTGCGAAGCAGACTAAAACGGACTATGTCCGTGGTTACAAATCCTTTACCATTAAATTTTTTATCCATTCATGAGGATACCAATCTAAAAAAAATTAAATTTGTAGCACCAATTCAATAAAAGCAGTAAATTATGAAAACCAAGAACGTAATTCAACAAGTTTTACTATCTGCTGTGGTTGCATCGTCTTCTGTGGCAGTTTATCATTATCAGGTATCGCTACATCAACATCAAAGCGAAAACCAAAATCAAAAAACAACAGATACGCCCCCAAATTATGTGCATTTGATGCAACAAAAAGCCAGCAAAATCGGTGGTTTTGAAGATGTGGCGGAAAAAGTGGTGCATGGGGTGGTGCACGTCAAAGTAGAGGCAACCTACCAACAAAATTACATAGACCCTTTTCAGGAGTTTTTCTACGGTGATGGTAGGCGCAGTGCCCAGCGCAAAGCCTTAGGATTTGGTTCGGGGGTGATTATTTCCCAAGACGGTTATATTGTTACCAATAACCACGTGATAGAGGGTGCAGACAAAATAGAAGTGGTGCTCAACAACAAAGATACCTATTTGGCAAAACTCATCGGCACAGACCCCTCCACAGACATTGCTTTGCTGAAAGTAGAGGCGCAAAATTTACATTTTTTGGAATTTACCAATTCTGAAACGGTGCGCTTGGGCGAGTGGGTGCTGGCAGTGGGCAATCCCTTAAATTTGACTTCTACGGTAACCGCAGGCATTGTGTCTGCAAAAGGGCGCAATTTGAGCCTGCTCAAACCAGACCCCGACAAGGGCATTTTTCCCATAGAATCATTTATTCAAACTGATGCGGCGGTTAATCAGGGCAACAGTGGTGGTGCTTTGGTAAACACCCAAGGCGATGTGGTGGGCATTGTAACGGCTATTGCTTCCACAACGGGTGCTTATGCAGGTTATTCTTTTGCAGTACCTGCCAATATTGTCAAAAAAGTAACGGCGGATTTGTTGCAATATGGCAAGGTGCAAAGGGCGTTTTTGGGTGTTGGTGTGGCAAATATCACGGACGAAATCCAAGAAAAATATAAACTTAAAAACAAAAACGGCGTGTTTATTGACAACCTCAATGAAAAAGGCGCAGCCGCCGAGGGTGGTTTGAAAAAAGAAGATATTATCAAAAAAATCGGCGATAAAGATATTTTAGACGTGGCGGATTTGCAAAAAGAAGTTGGGCAATATCGCCCTGGCGATGTTATTCGCATGGCTTTGGAAAGACAAGGAGAATTGTTAAGCAAAGACATTACGCTCAAAAATTTGGAGGGTGGCACGCAATTGACCAACCCAGAGGAAGACAGCAGCAGCGTGAGTGCTTTGGGTGCGGTGCTTGTATTGCCCAATGCCAAAGAGAAAAAGGCTTTGAATTTGGCGCATGGCGTGAAAGTAACAGAAATCAATCCGAATGGAAAAATGGCGCAAGCGGGCATTCGAGACGGATTTATTGTGGTGAAAGTCGGCAATCAGTTGGTGAAAACACCCAAAGAATTTTTAGCGGTGCTAAAAAATGCCAAGGGCGGTGTACTTTTGGAGGGGATTTACCCCAATGGCGTGGTTAAATATTATGCACTAGGTTTTTAAGATGATGCCCATAAATATTAAGGCTTGGGTGGCGGAAAATCGCCACCTTTTAAAGCCACCAGTAAGCAACAAAGTTATTTTTGAAGATGAGCAGTTTTTGTTCATGGCAGTGGCGGGACCAAACAACCGCAGGGACTACCATTACAATGAAACCGCTGAAATCTTTTTTCAGGTGCTGGGCGACATTCAGGTGAAAGTGCAAGTGGAAGGCAAAGCCCAGTTGATAACTATCAAAGAAGGGGAATTTTTCTTTTTGCCAGCCAAAACACCACATTCGCCGATTAGAGGAGCGGACACCGTTGGGCTGGTGATAGAAGCCAAGCGAAGTGGCGCAAAAGACGGGCTTTTATGGTTTTGCGAACATTGCAACCACAAACTCTATGAAGAGTACTTTGTCTTGGAAAGCATAGAAAAAGATTTTTTGCCCGTATTCAAGCGTTTTTACGACAGTGAGGACTTGCGCACTTGCAAAAATTGCCAAACCAAAATGCCTACTGTTTAGTAGGTGTTTTTTTGTTATCTTTGTCCGCATAAAGTCAAAGTTTGTAGCAAGAAACGTTTTGAGCTAGGCGCAAAAGATATTCCATGGATTTAAAAATTATAAAAAAAGACTTACTGCCTGAATACTTACAAGCAATCCCAAAAGATTTGCAAGCAAATTTTGATGCCTTAAAAGATGCAGAAATTTCTACCGATACCTTTAGTTTTTACACTTCGGTATCTGCTATTGCATCGTCAAAAATAGAAGGCGAGCAAATGGAAGTAGATAGCTACATTAAACATAAAATGTTAAATATAGCATATCAACCCAATTTGGTAGAGAAACCAAACGATTTATACAAAGCTTATTTGTTTGCTCAAAAAAACGAACTTAATGATTCTAACTTTTTAAAAGCACACAAGATACTTGCTACTCATCTTTTACCCAAAAACAAACAAGGTGTTTACCGCACAGGGAATATGGTGATCATGGAACATAACACAGGTAAAATACAATACGAAGCAGCACCATATAGCGAAGTAAAGACAGATATGAACTTACTTTGCAAAGACATAGAAACGTTGAAAAAAAAGAACCTTAGCCTTAACGAAGTTTTTTATTTTGCTGCATTTATTCATATAGCATTTGTAAATATTCATCCTTTTGAAGATGGCAATGGCAGAAGTGGCAGACTACTAGAAAAATGGTTTATCGCTCAAAAATTGGGTGAAAAGGCTTGGTACATGCAAAGCGAATTAAATTACTATAAAAATATAAATGATTATTACAAAAATTTAAACCGTTTAGGCATGTTTTATGAACAACTAGACTACGCCAAAGCATTGCCTTTTTTGCTTATGCTACCCAATTGCCTGCATCAGCAAGTTTACTAGAAATAAAAACGGAAGCAATTGCCTCCGTTTTTTATGTTATCTAATTTTCTGTTGTCTCTTTGGGTTCTTCGGTATGGGTTTTCAAAGTGCCCTCCAAATGCGCTCCGGGTTCTACGCTAAACAATTGCGTAAACATTTCGCCATGCACCTTGCCCGTGGATTTGATAGACAGCATGTCGCTGGCATTGATTTTGCCCTTTACCGTGCCTTCCACCGTAACATCTTTGGCTTGAATAGTGCCTTCCACCGTGCCATCAATGCCCACCACCAATTTGCCATGTACGTGCAAATTGCCTTTGAGGTAGCCATTTATTCTGAAATTTGCCGTGCAAATCACATCGCCGATGATTTGCGTGCCCTCTAAAATACTATTGACACCATTGGTGTTCATTACTTCTTTTTTGTCTTCGTGTTTATCTTTAAACATAACCTACATCAATTGCAAAGGACAAATTTAGTTAAAAAAATCCTTTTTTTGGTTAAAAATTTATTTTTTTTTAAATATTTTCAACATTTTGCTCTTGTTCAAACTTCTGACTCAAAAATACATATAAACTCGGCAAGACATACAGCGTGAGTATCGTAGAAAAAAGCAGTCCATAAACAATCACAGTCGCTAGCGGGCGTTGCACATCTGAACCAATGCCTGTTGCCAAAGAGGCAGGCAATAAACCCAGCACCGCCAAACACGCCGTCATCAAAATGGGTCTAAACCTTTGCGCAGCACCCTGTTCTATGGCGTTTAGCGTGGTGAGACCTCGGTTTTTTAAAATATTGATTTGAGACAATAAAATCACGCCGTTTTGTATCGCCACACCAAACAGGGCAATAAAACCAATGGCAGAAGACACGTTGAGGGTCATGCCACGCACCTGCAAAGCCAAAAGTCCGCCAAAAGCCGCCATCGGCACCACGCCCATAATGAGCAATGCCTGCCACCAAGAGCCAAATGCACTGTACAGGAGCATAAACATCAATGCCAAGACCAAAGGCACGAGCAAAGCCAAACGTGCGTAGGCACGGTTTTGATTTTCAAACTGCCCACCCCATTTGATATGAATGTTTTCACTAGCCAAATGCGCAATTTTTGCCTGTGCTTCGTTGAGCAAAGAAGACAAATCTCGGTTGCGCACGTTTAATTTGACGGTGAGGTGTCTTTTGTTCATTTCCCGAGTAATGGTGCTTTCGCCCGTACTCAAATGAATGCTAGACACTTGCGCCAAGGGAATTTTAATGCCCAAATCATTGGTGAGCATCAAATTGCCAATCTGCTCAAAGGTTTCTCGGCTGGCGTTGCGGTAACGGCAAACAATGTCGTAGGTTTTGCCTTCCACAAAAGCCTTAGCAATGGCTTTGCCCCCAATGGCAATAGAAATCAATTCCTCCACATCAGACACATTCAAGGCGTAACGGGCAATTTTATCTCTATCTATGCGAATTTGCATCTGTGGCAAAGGAGGTTCTTGGTCTATGGCAACATCGATCGCCCCTGGAATGCCTTGTAAAATTTGCATAATTTCCATGGCTACTTGCCGAGTTTGCGTTAAATCATTGCCATATACTTTTATCACCAGTTCGCTGTGTGCGCCCGCAATTTTGTCCATCACGCCGTCTATCATGGGTTGCGAAAAGCCCACGTGCATACCTGGAATATTTTGGTATTCTTTTTCCAATTCAGCGATTAAATCCGTTTTGGTTTTGCCGTTTTTCCAGGTTTTATAAGGCTTTAAACCTACAGAAACCTCCAAATGCGAAGGCGTCCAAGGGTCGGTGCCGTCCTCGTTTCTGCCTGCTTGCACCAAAATATAGCTCACCTCAGGATGTTTGAGGGTGCGCATGCGCAAAGTATCGGCAAATTTTGCAGATTTTTCTAAGGAAATGCCACTGGGCAATTGCACTTGTAGCCAAATAGAGCCTTCGTCCAAAGTAGGCAGAAAATCTTTGCCAATATAAAAAAACAAAACCAGGAGTCCCGCCACCAAAGACGCTCCCAAAGTGAGTGCTCGTTTGGGGTGTAATATCGCTGTTTTGACTTGATTTTCGTAAACGTGATTGAGTTTACTCAGCCATGGATTGTGATAAGGCACTTGTGGTTTTTTATACAAAAAGAATGCCCAAGCGGGAATCAGCACCAAAGCCACCAAAAGTGCACCCAGCAAAGCATAAGCAAGCGTAAAAGCCATAGGCGCAAAAAGTTTTTTCTCCACACGCTCCAAAGCAAACAAAGGCAAATAAGCGGTAATGATAATCAGCGTGGAAAAAAATATGGGTTTGACTAGATTTTTGGTTTCCTTTGCCACCGCTTCTTTCTGCAAAGCTAGTTTGTGGTCTTGCTCCCGCATTTTAAGTATGCTTTCCAGCATCACAATCGCCCCGTCAATAATAATCCCAAAGTCAATGGCTCCCAAAGAAAGCAAATTGGCGGGAATATCGGTAAAGTGCATGAGTATAAAAGCGAAAAGCAAAGCCAGCGGAATGGTTATTGCCACCAAAATTGCCCCCCGCAAATTGCCCAAAAACAAAATCAAGGTTACAATCACCAAAAGCATGCCTTCCAGCAAGGTGTGCGAAACCGTGTCTAAGGTGGTATTGACCAAATCCGTGCGGTCTAAAACGGTTTTTATTTTTACACTTTTGGGCAAAATTTGCTCGTTCAATTCTTGCACGGCAAGATGCAAGCCGTCCAGCACCGTCGAAGGATTTTGCCCTCTCAGCAAAAGCACAATGCCCTCAATGCTGTGTTTGTGGTCGCTATTTGCATCGCTGTACGACAATATGCCTTTTTTATCCAAAGTGCCTTGGTGAATATCCGCCACATCGCTCAACAGTACAGGCAAGCCTTTCTCCGTTTTTAAAACGATTTTGCCCAAGTCTTGCAAATCTTGCACCATGCCAATGGCACGCACCACATAAGCCAAATCTCCTTTGACAAGCACACTGCCCCCAGCGTTGGTGTTGTTTTCTTCGATGGTTTTCACCACTTGGCTAAGTGGTATTTGGTACTGCTCCAAGCGAATGGGGTCTATCTCCACGTGAAACTGAATTTCAGCCCCGCCAAAATTGGTAATATCCGCCACGCCTGTTACTTGCTTTAAGCGAGGAATAATCACAAAATTTTGCAATTCAGTGAGTTGCATCAAATTTTCCGTAGGGCTTTCTATGATATACCTAAAAATTTCCCCTGTTGGCGAAGTGAGTGGGTCTAGTTCTGGGCTTGCGCCATGTGGCAGTTCCACTTGGCTGATTCTTTCCTGCACACGTGCCCTTGCCCAATAATCTTCCACGCCGTCTTGAAAAACCAGTGTAATGATAGATAAGCCAAAAGTACTTTTGCTGCGCATAACGGCTAGCCCAGGTAAGCCATTCAAAGCACGCTCCACAGGCACGGTAATCTGCTGTTCCATTTCTTCGGCAGCCAAGCCAGGTATTTGCGTAAGCACTTGCACGCTCACATCGGCAATGTCTGGATAGGCTTCCACCGCCAATTGCTGGAAACTATAATAACCAAACACCGACAAAAGCACGAACAAAAAGCTAATTAAAATGCGCTTTTCTATAATTTTAAGCATGATTGTAAAATTTTAATGTTCTTGTAAATATACCGCACCGCTAACCACGACTACCTCGCCTGCCTGCAAACCACTCTGTATCCAGTCTTCTTGCGCAGATAAACTATATGCCACCACTTTGCGTTTTTGATAGGTATTTTCAGCGGTTTTCACAAATACTACCCTATCGTTGCCGTCTTGCAATACCGCTGGGCTTGGCACCACCAAGGCTTTTGGTACGTCTTCTGTAAAGTTTAAGGTGGCATACATGCCTGGTTTAAGCAATTGCTCGGGGTTGTCAAAAAGCACCAGCACCTGCAAACTTCTACTGCTTTCGTCCAAAAACTGCCCAATATGCGCTACTTTGCCTTGAAAAATTTTGTCGCCATAGCTGAGCACTTGCATGTGCACTTCTTCCGAACTTTGAATAAAAGCAATGTCTTTTTCTTTGATTTGCGCCACTGCCCAAACCTTTGACAAATCTGCCACAGCAAGCACATCGGTTTGGTCTTCTTTGAGAAATTGCCCAATAATGAGCTTATAGGCGATCACTTCTCCACCAATTGGCGCATATATGGTGAGCGGTTTGCCGAGTTTAATTTTTTCAGCCGTTTCACCAAATATCTGAATGGCTTCTTTGCTATTCAGATAAGCAAATTTTTTAATTTCAAAATTTGCCGTAGCTTCTTCCAAATCTCTGTGCGCTCCTACTTTTTGCGTCATGAGTGCTTTTTGGCGATGCAAGGCAAGCTCGGCTTGTTTGTATTCTTCTTCTGCGGTGAAAAAATTTTGTTGTATATTAAAGTATTCCGAAGAACTGACCTCAAAAACAGGGTCTCCTTTTTTGACTTTCTGCCCCAGCTTAACATAAGACTTCACCACCCGCCCCGAAAAAGGCGTGCCAATTTGGGCATAATGTCCTGCTAAAAGTTGAATTTCCCCAGCGGTATTAAATTTAATCTGAATGGGTTTGTGCTTCAAGGTATCTAAGACCAAGTGCGCATGCAAGGGGTGATTACTTGTAAGAACCTCGGGGTTCTCTTTGCTGGGCGAATTTGTGGCACAAGCGTTTAATGCAAACAGTGCACACAAGCCAAAAAAGCTGTGTTTTCTCATGGTAAAAATTATGGAGGTTTCATATTACCCCGCAAAGATAAACAAATTCTTTAACCCACAGGCATAGCCTGTTTTAATCCGGCATCAGAGATGCTTTAATCTGCGCCAAAGGCGCAGGCGTTGTAATCCGCTGGGCATTTTGGGCAACCCTTGCGGTTGCCCCTACATTTTGCGTGTACTTTGCCTGCCGAAAGCAGATTAAAACAGACAATGTCTGCGGTTTGTAACCGTTCCGAAAAAAAATACGTAAGTAGGGTCATGCCATGGCATGACCTCTGAATAATAAACATACGAAACCCAGCCATAAGGCTGGGTTTCGTCGTGGATTTAGGGTTTCACGTACACACCCAAAACGAATGAAAAATATAATACCTACGCCTCGCCAGCTGGTGCGTCTCTGCCGTATGCAAGAACAGATAAAGCACCGCAATTCATCTATGTTGCAAGCGCACATAGTGCGTTTTAATCTGCCTTCGGCAGGCGATACACCGCAATTCATCTATGTTGCAAGCAACTTAGGCAAACTAATCAGGTTTTTGTTTTTGGGAAAAATTTTAAGCTATCTTCAACGAATGAAACGATGAACGAATGACAAAAACAAAACCCAACCTGACGACTTGTAAGGTTGCACTGAGAAGTCTATCAGCGTGTAAAACACGCCGCGGACAACAAACGCCTTTCAGCGGGGTTATCCGTCAGGTTGGGTTATATTTTAAAAGATTATAACCCCAGCCGATTTTTTCGGCGTGTCGTTGTCCAAAGATAGGACTTCTCAGTGCGATGACAAAGGTACAAACTTTTTCATTAAACTTCCAAATAATATTGCATTTTTTTTCAAAGAAATTTTATTTTTCTAAAAAATTGCAAGGTCTGCCGTAGGCAGAAAACATGCAGGGTTTGCCTGCCTAGATTAAAACAGACAATGTCTGGTAGGGGCGAACCTGCGTGTTCACCCATGAATATTTTTCTTTCTTGTTCTTTTGTCAAGAGCTACAAAAGAACCAAAAAAGCCCTTTTTGCGCTGGATGCTCCGCACTGATTTTCTATGCGCTCACG
>CANHHI010000008.1 GCA_947460225.1 Flavobacteriales bacterium | reverse complement strand
TGGGCTTTTCATTGCCTTTGTGGGCATGAAAAACATGGGCTTGGTGGAATCTCACCCCGCTACCATTATCCACTGGGCTGGATTTCACACGGAAAATATTTTAGGCTTGCTGGGATTGCTTTTGATGCTTATTTTTCAACATTTTCGCATCATGGGTGGCATTTTTTGGAGTATTGTTTTGGTAAGCATTTTGTCTATATTTTTAGGTAAAACCGAACTGCCTGACACTTTTTTCAGTTATCCTGCCAGCATTAGCCCTATTTTTGGGCAATTGGATATTTTATCTGCCTTTCGCCTTTCTTTTTTTGGTGCGATTTTTTCGTTTTTCTTTGTGGATATGTTTGACTCCATGGTAACAATTATTGCCTGTGCCAAAGAGGCACATTTGCAAAATGAACAAGGCAAAATCAAGCATTTTAACCGCATTCTCAAAACCGATGTGCTGGCAACACTTGTTGGCGCAGTGCTCGGCACGTCTTCCACCACCATTTACTCTGAATCGCTCAGTGGTATTCAAGCGGGCGCACGCACAGGTCTTTCTAGCATTTTTGTGGCTTTGCTCTTTGGCGCAAGTTTATTTTTTACGCCCGTTATTAGCATTGTTCCCACTTATGCTACTGCGCCAGCCCTTGTTTTGATTGGCGTGCAGATGTTTAAAAACGTGCATAACCTGCATTTAAACGATTATAAAAATAGCGTACCTGCATTTTTGACAATTTTGTTTATGCCACTGACGTATAGCATCAGCATGGGCATGAGCATTGGTTTTGTGAGTTATGTTGCCATACGCTTATTTCAAAGGCAAACCCAAGATTTGTCCATGGTTTTGTATGTTATTGCAGCACTTTGTTTATTGAATTTGGTACTGGGTTAAAAAATTATTATATTTGCATTTTTTTTGAAATATTTCCATGCTGTATCGCATTGTTTTCGTCTTTTTTTTGTGTTTATTTAGCCTTAAAACGCACGCACAAGCCTCTCGTTTTGGTTGGGGCTTGGTGGATTACGCCAATATTCTCAATAGTAGTTATAAAAATGGAGGTAATCCTAGCAATGGCATTGGTGGTTTTTTGGAATTTGGCAAACTCAAAGGCGTACACCTAGAACCAGGCATTCAACTGGGCGGTAATTTTTTCTTTGGCGGTGGTTTTTTGGCGCATCTGCGTGCCTTGCCTTATTTGCGTTATTATTTTGGCGATAACGATGAAATGCGTGTCTATATGCTCTTTGGTTTGGGCTTGGCGGTAAACCTAGGCACTATGGGCTTTGGTGCTTTTCCTGGTGCTCAATTGGGCTTAGGCATGCGCTTTGCGAGGTTTGTGGAGTTGGGTTTTGGATACCGATACGCTGGCGCAATATACGATGACCCCATGATACAGTTGCACAGTTTGACAGTCAATTTAGCTTTGTCTTTTGGTGGGGCTATTACACGTGGGGAACAAGTGGCGCAAAGGCACGTACCTGCCAAGCATAAATACACGGTTTATACCTATCCGAAAATTAAAAAACGCAAACGCAGGCGTTAAGTCAAGCAAAAAAATAGTATCTTTGCACCATCATGAAAGGAATTAGACAACAAAAAGTGGGGAGTCTCATTGAGCGCACGCTTAGCGAGTATTTTCGCCTAGAAGCTCGGAATTTTAGTGGTGCACTCATTACCATTACTGACGTGTGGACAAGTCCCGATTTGAAAACAGCTAAATTTTATATCAGTATTTTTGGCGCATCTGCCGACAAGCAGAAAGTGCTTAAAGAAATACAAGACAAAGGTGCCGCCATTCGTGGTTTTTTGGGCAATTCCCTTGCCAAACAACTCCGACACATTCCAGAGTTATTTTTCTTGCTTGATGAAAGCATAGACAAACAACAAGAAATTGAACGCCTCTTGCAATGAAATTGTCGCTATGGATTGCCACAAGATACTTATGGGCATCGCATACACACAAACTTGTTAAAGCCATTGGACTACTTTCTGGCATGGGCTTGCTTTTGGCAAGCACTGCCATGGTGCTTGTTTTATCTGCTTTTAACGGCATTCAAGATGTTTTGCAAACCAATCAAATCATTTTTGAATCGCCTTTGCGCATTGCCTCACAAACACAAAAAACCTTTCTACTCCCCGATAGTTTAGTTCAATATTTAAACCAGCACCCATTTATTCAGACTTGGTCTAAAAGCGTTGAAGAGACTGTTTTTTTGAGTTTTAAAGACAGAACCACTTTGGGCACACTCAAAAGTTTGGACAGTGCTTATTTGGCAAAAAGTCAATTTGACAATGTTTTACTCAAAGGCACTTTATACAGCGAAACACAAACGGAAACACAAGTTTTTGTAGGCATTCAAGTGGCGGCAAACCTTGGTTTTTTCCTATCGGATTTGCCTTTGCAAATTGCCATTTTGGGTAAAAACGTGCAAGACAAACAAAGTTTGCGCAAAGCCGTACACAAAGAATGGGTGTTTGGGCAAGGCATTTTCAGCACACAGTCTCGTTATGACCACTATGTGCTCATGGATTGCGCCAGTTTGCAGACCTGGATTGGTTATAGGGAAAATCAAACGGAATTGGTGCATATACAAGTAGCAAAAAAACATATTCAAAGCGTAAAAAAAGATTTAGAAGAGTTTATAGGCGATGTAAACCTTGTGGTGCAGGATTGGCAGTTGCAAAACCCCTTGATGCAAAGCATGCAAAAAGCTGAAAAATACATGGCGGTAGCCATTTTAAGTGCAATTTTGTTTTTGATGGCTTTGGCACTGCTTTCCGCACTCGGCATTTTGTTTTTAGAAAAGCAAAAAGACCACCAAATTTTGTATCGTTTGGGTTTATTACACCCAAAAATTGGACTGATTTATCTGTTCTTAGCCACGCTTGTTACGGGCATTGCTGGATTTTTTGGCACTTTTTTGGGCATTGTGCTGGTGTATGTACAAAATACATTTGGCATTTTGCGCATGGACGGCGGTTTGGTGTCTTTTTTTCCGATGCAAATTGCCCTAGCAGATATTTTTTTGGTGCTGTTTTTGGTGCTTTTGGTTGGCTTTTTGTCGGGACTCCTGCCCTTTTTATACTATTTACGCAAAAACAATAAAATATGAAACTTCCTATTTCGGTGTATGTAGAAATGACACCAAACCCCAACACCTATAAATTTGTGTGCGACAGGTATTTGCTCAGCGAGCAAGCCGAGCCCAGCGAATATAAAAATACAGCAGATTGCGAAAACAGTTCCGACCTCGCCAAAAGTTTGTTTGGCTTTCCTTTTGTGCAATCTGTTTTTATTGCCGATAATTTTGTGGCTATCACCCAAAACGGTTATGTGGAATGGCTTTCGGTGCAAAATGAATTGCGCAGTTTTATCCAAAACTTTTTGTCCACACAAGAATACGCCGTTTTGCAGACGGTACAAGCCAAAACCGCAGAACCTACCGAGAAAAACACCGAAAAAATAGACCTGCCACCTTCTGATTACGATACGGCAATTGTGCATTTGCTGGACGAATTTGTGCGCCCTGCGGTGGCAAGAGACGGCGGTGCCATAGATTTTGTGGGTTTTGATGCCGAAACAGGCACGGTGCATTTGCAGATGCGTGGGGCTTGTGATGGTTGCCCTTCTGCAAGCATGACGCTCAAAGACGGCATAGAAAGGCTTTTGAAATCAAAGTTAGACAAGGTGCAAAGCGTAGTTTCCGTATAACAGGCATAGCCTGTTTTAATCTGCGCCAAAGGCGCAGGGCATGCAAACCCTGCACGTTTTCTGCCTTCGGCAGGCATTATAATCATGTTGTAATCAATGGG
The DNA here is from genome assembly GCA_947460225.1 of Flavobacteriales bacterium. Lineage (GTDB taxonomy): Bacteria > Bacteroidota > Bacteroidia > Flavobacteriales_D > CANHHI01 > CANHHI01. The sequence goes on along the minus strand of CANHHI010000008.1, from coordinate 19,171 downwards.
CAACCGCAAGGGTTGCCCTTACGTTTTGCGTATTTTGGGCAGAAAATTTTCTGCCCCTACGTTTTGCCTTTGCCTTGCCTGCGAAGCAGATTAAAACAGACAATGTCTGCGCACAATGTGCCTGCCCCGGCAATTTTGCTAAAACTATTTCCAAATCTGAGGCTATCATGGAACTTGTACCATTTTACTCACCACGTTGTGGTAAGAGCCACCATAGTAAAACTTAAACACAATACGCACATTAGTTTGTTTGGGCAAATCCCGCAAGATATTTTGGTTTATTGTAGTGGTAATTTGCTTGCCCTTTTGGCTATTTGGCAAAGTAATCCAGCGACAATCACCAGTCAATAAATAGGTTTCAACCTTTTGATAATACTCCAAAGCTGTTTGTGCTATATCAAGTTGATAAGATGCACCACTTTGTACAATTTCACTACCTTGTATTTTGGCTTCTTTCAAGCCTGTTGTAGAGAAAAACCAATTTGACTCTCGTTCCAAGCGTGCATAAGCTGCCCAAAATAAAAAATTTTGTACAATATAGCTAGGTGAACCCGTGGAAGTAACACCTATAAGGTAATGTCCACCTAGATGTAACAATAAAAGTGGGCTTCCACTATCACCAGGCAAAGTTCCTTTATTTTTGAGTGTCAATTCTACAACAGCGGAAAATCTATCCAATGCTATGCGCTCTTCCGCCAGCAATTTGGTGTTGGTAATTTCTACGCCTAATAATGTTTGTGGTTTTATGCGGCTTCGCAAAAAATCATTGACATCTGGACTAGGCTGAATCGCTTGATAGGCTTGCAATAAAAGTTCGGCAGTACCAAATTCGGGCAAAAGTTGTGTCCAACCCAAGGTAAAAAGCGTAAAAGGTGTTTTGCCGTAAATATGCGGAATGCCATCGTTATACCGAACCAGTACGGGAGCCACTTTATCTCCAAAAGCAAAACTTTGCGATACGTTGATCAATGCGTAATCATAATCTCTGCTGATGCTGGTGCCTGTTTGGGTATATTTTGGGTGTATGTAAACCCCAGCTTGGCTAATATTATACAATTTTAAATTTGCATATTCTGGACTAACAAATGCAAATGCCAGTGCATCTAACTTTTGGTCAACGGTTTTAGCGCTTAGGCAGTGTGCCGCCGTGAGTATCCATGTATTAGAAACAATAGAACCTGTACAACTTGTATAATAGGGTTTGTTTTGTGCATCTACAAATTTCATCTGCAAAGCTACCAAAAAAGGAACTTGACTTGCTGTGAGTTTATTTCCGCCATGCAGGCGATTTGTCTGCCAACTTTCTAAACAATCCAAAGGTGGATTTATAGGTGTGGGTGTATTATTTTTTGTACAAGCCCAAAAAATCAAGGCAATGGGTAAAATTTTTTTCATATTTATTGTGTTGAATCATTTAAAATCAATTATATTTTCTAACAAATAAGCCTATTTACCCGCCCAATATCAAGACTTTTTTGCAAACGTAAAAAACTTTTTGCTAAGCACCAAATAAAAATGATTTTTTAAGTAAAATCAAGGATTTTAGCATTTCAAAGACTTGTAAAAATGTTTTTGATTTTTTTAAATTATCAATACCACAAAACCCATGCAAAAAAGCATGAGCAAAGTGGCTATTCAACCCTAGCACAAAGCAAAAGCTCCTGTGCAAATTATGTAAAATTAGGTTTTTGCATATCACAAAAAACCCAACCTGACGACTTGTCAAAGTTGGATTAAGTAAGCCATTTTCAGCGTATTGCTACGCCGAGGATAACAACGCCTAAGCGGGGCTATCCGTCAGGTTGGGTTATATTTATAATTTTTAAACCCCAGCCGATTATTTCGGCATATTATTACCCAAAATGGGCTTACTTAATCCAATGGCAAATTTACAAAATTTTCAATATAAATTCCAAATTTTCTAGCAGAAATTTTGAAGTGAAAATACAAAAAAATAGATTTTATAATGTTGGTTTTGTAGCGTAAGGTGATAGAGACCGGGCATGCCCTGTCTCTACGGTTTATATGTGTTTTTACATTTGCCTTATCTTGTCTGCGAAGCAGAATAAAACGGACATAGTCCGTTTTTTGCTATATTTGCACCCAAATCACAAAATGAACGTACTTTCTGTTGAAAATCTAACAAAATCCTATGGCGACCGCCTCCTGTTTGAAAATATTCAATTTGGCATAGAAAAAGGACAAAAGGTAGCACTCGTTGCCAAAAATGGCTCTGGCAAAACCTCTTTACTGCGCATACTCTCTGGGCAAGACCATGCCGACGGTGGCACGGTGAGTTTTCAGAAAAATATAAACGTGAAATTTTTGGAGCAAGATACCGCTTTTGACCCAGAAATAACCGTGGTGGAAGCCATTTATCAATTGGCAGGCACTGCCCTGCAAAAGCTCGCAGAGTACGAGCGTTTGGTGCAAGAACCCAACACCCCCGCCAAAGTGCTGGAAGACCTATTGGGCGAACTGATGGAATTGGACAGTTGGCAAAAAGAGCAATTGTTGCGTGAGGTGTCTTCTGCGCTCAAATTGCCAGAAAACAACCAAAAAATCAAATCATTGAGCGGTGGGCAAAAGAAACGCATCGCTTTGGCAGCGTGTTTGGCACAAGAACCCGATTTTTTGATTTTGGACGAACCTACCAATCACCTAGATATTGACATGATAGAATGGTTGCAGGAGTATTTGTCAGCAAGCCAACTCACTTTGCTGATTGTTACGCACGACCGTTATTTCTTAAACGAAGTCTGTGACAGCATTTTGGAAATAGACCAAAAAAAACTGTATAATTACCAAGGCAATTACACCTATTATTTGGAGAAAAAAGCCCTGCAAGAAGCCATAGACCAAAGTCAATTTGAAAAAAATCAAAATACTTTGCGCAAAGAGTTGGAATGGGTGCGCAAAATGCCAAGAGCCAGAGGCACAAAGTCAAAATCACGCATGGAGGCTTACCAAAACCTCAAAGAAAGCAACACCCGTGAAAAAGCAGCCCCAGACTTAAAACTAGACATGAAAATGAGCCGTTTGGGCAGTAAAATCATCAGCCTAGACAAGGTAAACAAACAATTTGATACGCAAATTATACTCAAAGATTTTAGTTATAGCTTTAAAGTTGGCGAGCGCATTGGGATAGTTGGCAAAAACGGGATTGGCAAATCTACTTTTTTGAATATTTTAATGGGCTTAGCCCCTGCAAATAATGGCACCATTGAGCGTGGGGAAACCTTGGTTTTTGGCTATTATGCCCAACACGATTTTGCTTATGACAAATCACAGCGCATCTTAGATTTGGTCAAAGATATTGCCGAATTTATTCCCCTTGCGGACGGCAGTTTGGTGAGTGCCTCACAGTTTTTGGAGCGGTTTTTATTTCCCAAAAGCCAACAGCATACTTTTGTGGACAAGCTCAGTGGTGGAGAAAAACGCAGGCTGTATTTATTGACGATTTTAATCAAAAATCCAAATTTTTTAATTTTAGATGAGCCGACCAACAATTTAGATTTGCCGACCATACAGGTTTTGGAAGATTTTTTAGCCTCTTACAAAGGTTGCCTTTTGGTGGTGTCCCACGACCGTTATTTTATGGACAAGATTGTGGATCATTTGTTTGTGCTCAAAGGCGAAGGCGAAGTGCTTAGTTTTACAGGCACTTACGACCAATACCGCAGGGAGGCTTTGCTGGAAGAATTGCCTACAAAAAAATCCCCAGAGATTGCTGTGCCAAAAACCGAAAAGTCCAGCAAACAAAAGCCTAAAAATCCCGTGGCAATTGCCAACTTAGAAGCAGAAATTCAAAAGCTAGAAGCCGACAGAGACACTTTGGCTTTAAAGTTCAACCAAACAGGTTTGTCCCACGAGGAAATGCGCCAAAATGGCATAGCCCTTGAAAAAATAAACGAACTCATTGCCCAAAAAACAGAGCAATGGCTAACCTGGGCGTCAGAGACGCTTTAATCTGCGGACATAGTCCGCAGACATAGTCTGTTTTAATCCGTGCTACGCAGGCAAGACCTCTGAATAATGCCCAAATGAAAACAAAAAAAACCGCCATTAGGCGGTTTTTAACAGATTGTCGGTAAAAAATTATATTTTTTCTACGTTAATCGCTTTTGGTCCCTTTTTGTCTTCTACAACATCAAAACGAACACGGTCTTCTTGGGCAATATCTTGTCCATTAACGCCTGAGATGTGCACAAAGTACTCTTCTGAATTTCCGTCTGCTTTAATAAAGCCGAAGCCTTTCTCTACATTGAAAAATTTGACAGACCCTTCTAGGTTTCTTTCTTTGATTGTTGCAGGAGCTGGTCTGCCCTTTTGATTTGAAAACATGATATTGAATTGATAATTTTTGACAAATGTACATAAAAAATTCAAGTGCGAAACATTTTATTGAAAATATATATTTTCTAGCTTGGAATAATTAAACCTAAACCCTGCATCTTGTAATTTTTTAGGCACTATATTTTGGCTAAACAAGAAGAGTTCAGCACTTTTTTGCGCCCCAAAAAATAGCGACAATAAAAAACTTGGCAAGCGCAAAAAACTTTTCTTGCCAAAAATTTCCGCCACTTGTTTTACAAAATCTGCATTTTGCAAGGAAAACGGACTGCAAAAATTAGTCGCACCAACAATTTTTGGATTATTGATCGTGAAAAGCATTGCCTCTGCAAGGTCTTGGATAAATACCCAAGACACGTATTGCTTGCCACTGCCAAAACTCGCCGACAAACCCATTTTATAGAGCCACTTCGTTTCTTGCAAATAGCCCCCGCCCTCGCCAATTACCACGCCCAAGCGTGCGTTCACCACTCTTGTTTTATCTGTTTTGGCAGCGTTTTCCCAAGCCACACACAAATCCGCCAAAAAGCCCTCTCCTTTTGGAGATTTTTCATCTAAGAGCAGGAGTTTGCCGTCCCCGTAATAACCTGTTCCGCTCGCTGAAATAAAAACCTCTGGCGGTTTTTGCAATTTTTCTATGCAATCCCGCAAAAAAGCCGTGCTTTCCACACGAGAATCCAACAAACGCTTTTTGCGCTTTTTTGTCCATGCGCCTTTTGCAATAGATTCCCCAACCAAATTGATATACACTTGAAAACCTTCCAGTGCACTTAAATCTATTTCTTTCTTTTCTGGATGCCAAGCGATATGAAAATCTTGGGATTTATGGCGGGTAAGCACAAACACCGCAAAACCCCTTAGCGTCAAAAATCTATGTAGATAATTCCCTATAAAACCCGTTCCCCCAGCAATCAGTATTTTTTTCATTACAGCAAATTTTTCATTACATTTGTTACATATTCAAACAAAATTAAAAAAAATTAGCGAGCATGCAAGATTTCCTAGAAAAAATAAACCAAGCCCAAGAAATTATTATTACCGCACACATCGCTCCCGATGGTGATGCCGTGGGTAGTAGCTTAGCCATGCAAAAAATATTGCAAAAATTAGAAAAAAAAACAACCGTCATACTCCCTGACAAAATACCTTCTGCCTTACAATGGTTACCTGGTGCAGCAGATATTGTCATTTATGACCATCAAGCAGAAATAGCCCAAGCGCATATTCATACAGCAGATTTAATTTTTTGTTTGGACTACAATACACTTGCTCGTCTTGGTAAAATGAGAGAATACTTGAAAACGCATTTCAAAGGAACTTACTGCATGATTGACCACCACTTAGATGCGGAAGATTTTGGGCAATTGTATTTTGGCAATACCGCTGCATCTTCTACCTGTGAATTGATTTTTGATTGGCTAGAAAATTGCGATTATCTAAGCTACCTAGACAGCGAAAGCGCAACTTGTCTTTATACAGGCATTATGACCGATACGGGTTCGTTTAGGTTTGCAAGCACCTCGGCAAGAACACATCAAATTGTGGCTTATCTCATGGGCTTGGGTATTTTACACCATGAAATACACCAGAGCATTTACGACAGCCATTCCGAGGAACGCTTGCGTTTATGGGGTTTTGCTATGTATCAGCGTTTGTTTACTTTTCCACATTGGAAAACGGCTGTGATAAGCCTTAGTGCGGCAGATTTAAAACAGTTTCATTATCAATCTGGCGACACCGAAGGTTTGGTTAATCAGTTATTGTCTATACAAGGCACTAAATTAGCCATTTTAATGACGGAAAAAGAAGGCAAAGTGCGCCTTTCTTTTCGCTCCGCAAATGGCTTTACTGTGAACCACTTGGCGGCTACGCATTTTCATGGAGGCGGACACGCCAATGCAGCTGGCGGATACAGCACAAAATCCATAGAAGATACTTTAAAACATCTTACAGATGACGTTTTGCCTCAATATGCAGATGAATTGGCTTAAATATATGCTTAGTGCTTGCCTGCTCTTTGCGCTTTCTGATTGCCAACACAACTATACAGATGATGCAGTTGTGGAAAACAGCGAAGAACAAGATTTTTTGGCAGACCACGCTTTTTTCTTCGCCCAAGAGGAAAAATACCGCATTGTGCAATATGTGAAACGTTCTCCCCTAGCTTTTGCACAAACAGGCACGGGCTTGTATCGGGCAGTCATTAAAACGGGCAAAGGCAACAATATTCAAAAAGGAGACTGGGTTACTTTGCATTATAAAGTGTATGGCTTGGACGGCAGTTTGTATTACCAAAGCACGGATAAGCCGTTTAGTCTTTTGGTGGAGAAACAAGAGGCAGAAACAGGTTTACACCAAGGTTTAATGGGTTTGCAAGAACAGAGCCTTGCTGTGCTTATTTTGCCTAGCCATTTGGCACACGGTTTGATGGGTGATTTGGAGAAAATACCTGCACGCATGCCCATTTGTTGGGAAATTGAAATTTTATACGTACAAAGTTCAAACTATTGATTTTATGACAAGCACGCACAATTTATATTATCTTGTTTTTGACACGGAAACCACGGGCTTGCCCAAAAATTGGGACGCACCCGTTAGCGATTCTGGCAACTGGCCAAGATGCGTACAACTGGCTTGGCAATTGCATGATGCCAGCGGTGCGCTCCTAGAACAAGAGAGTTTTATTGTCAAACCAGAAGGCTACAACATTCCTTTTGATGCTGAAAAAGTACACGGTATTTCTACAGCACTCGCAGCACAAAACGGTTTGAAATTGGCACAGGTGCTGGAAAAATTCAATACCGTGCTGGAAAAAACGGATTTTCTGGTGGGGCAAAACTTAGGTTTTGACTTGAAAATTGTGGGTGCGGAATTGCATAGAATGGGCTTGGAGAGCAAATTGCTCCACATGCCCGTTTTGGATACTTGCACAGAAAAAACCGCAGAGCTTTGTAAGTTGCCTGGTGGACGAGGTGGTAAATATAAACTGCCAAATTTGACGGAACTGCACGCTTATTTGTTTGGCGTTCCCTTTGCGGAGGCGCACAATGCCAGTGCAGACGTGGAAGCTACGGCACGTTGCTTTTTTGAATTGCTTAGGAAAGGCAATTTTAATACCACAGAACTGGGCGTGCACGCCGATTATTTTGCTTGGTTTGCAGAAAAAAATCCACAGCCTTTTGCGCTTTGGGGCGTTAAGCACAGCAATTTAAAAGCAGAAAGTCAAAAAATAAAAGCCCAAGAAACACCACAAACCCAAACGCATCAAGTCAGCCAAGAAGAACTTGCCTTGCTACAGCAAGCACCTTTTGCGCACTTGCACAACCATACCCGATTTTCTATTTTGCAAGCGACTTCCGAGGTGGATAAACTCGTGCAAATGGCAATCAAAGAAGAACACAGTGCCGTTGCACTCACAGATTTAGGCAATATGATGGCTGCCTTTGAATTTGTACAAAGCGTGGCAAAACAAAATAAAAAATCAACGCATAAAATCAAGCCCATTGTGGGCATAGAACTCGCCGTTTGCAAAGATAGATTTAACAAAACCAACAAAGACAATGGCTACAATATTGTTTTTTTGGCAAAAAATAAAGCGGGTTATCATCATTTGGCAAAAATGGCATCTATTGCCTATACCGAAGGTTTTTACTACGTGCCACGCATAGACCGAAGTGTGGTAGAACAATATAAAGAACATCTGATTTGCCTGAGTGGCGGTTTGTTTGGGGAAATTTCCAGTTTAATTTTAAACATGGGGGAAAAGCAGGCAGAAGAGGCTTTATTGTATTGGAAAGGCTTATTTGGCGATGATTTTTATTTGGAAATGATGCGCCATGGGCAAGAAAACGAAGACAGTGTCAATAAGGTTTTGGTGGACTTTGCACAAAAACACAACGTGCGCCTTTTAGCCAGCAACAATACTTTTTATTTAAATCAAAAAGATGCCGCAGCGCATGACATTTTGCTTTGCGTAAAAGAAGGCGAAAAACAAAGCACACCAATTGGTTCAGGCAGAGGATTTCGTTTTGGTTTCCCCAACCAAGAGTATTATTTTAAATCGGCAAAGGACATGAAAAAATTGTTTGCCGACTTGCCCCAAGCCATTTTGAATATTCAGCATGTTGTAGATAAAATTGAAACTTATGAATTGGCACGCCCTGTTTTGCTCCCTGCCTTTCAGATTCCTGTGGCGTTTGAAGATGCGCTGGATAAACAAGACGGTGGCAAGCGTGGGGAAAATGCGTATTTAAGGCATTTGACCTATCAAGGCGCAAGCAAAAGATATGCCGATTTGAGTCCAGAAATTCAAGAAAGACTGGATTTTGAGTTGTCGGTCATTGAAAAAACGGGCTATCCAGGTTATTTTTTGATTGTGCAAGATTTTATTACAGCGGCGAGGGATATGGGCGTTGTGGTGGGTCCAGGAAGGGGTTCGGCGGCGGGTTCGGCGGTGGCGTACTGCATTGGCATTACAAACATAGACCCTTTGCGCTATGGCTTGCTTTTTGAGCGTTTTCTAAATCCAGACAGGGTTTCCTTGCCCGATATAGATATTGACTTTGATGACGAGGGCAGGCAAAAAGTGATAGATTATGTGATTAAAAAATACGGTGCAAACCAAGTGGCACAAATCATTACTTATGGTTCTATGGCTGCCAAGTCCGCCATTAGAGACACTGCCCGTGTGCTGAATTTGCCCCTAGCCGATGCCGATAAACTTTCCAAATTGATGCCAGACATAGATTTGAAAGATTTGCTTGCTGCGGACGACAATGCGCTCAAAAAAGCCTTTGCAGAAGATGCCGAAGGCTTGCAGAAAGCCAAAGCCATGCTCAGTTTTTCAAAAGAAAACAATTTAACTGGGGAAACCATTCGGCAGGCGGGCGTTTTGGAAGGCTCTTTGCGCAACACAGGCACGCATGCTTGCGGGATTGTGATTACGCCAGACGATATTACGGAATTTGTGCCTGTTGCCATGTCTAAGGACACGGATATGTGGTGCACGCAATTTGACAATGCCGTTGCCGAATCAGCTGGACTGCTCAAAATGGACTTTTTGGGGCTGAAAACCCTCACCATTATCCGAGATGCTTGTCAAAACATTAAAATTAGACATAACCTAGACTTAGACCCAGATGCGTTTCCTATTGATGATGCAAAGACTTACGAGTTATTTCAAAGGGGCGACACGATAGGTATATTCCAATACGAGTCTGCGGGTATGCAAAAATACATGCGGGAGTTAAAACCCACTGTTTTTGAGGATTTGGTTGCCATGAATGCGCTGTATAGACCTGGTCCTTTGCAGTATATTCCCGCTTTTATCCGCAGAAAAAACAAGCAAGAAGCCATTAGTTATGATTTAGAAGATAGCAAGGATTATTTGGAAGAAACCTACGGCATTACGGTGTATCAAGAGCAGGTGATGTTGCTTTCGCAGAAATTGGCAGGTTTCACCAAAGGCGAAGCCGATGCGCTCCGAAAAGCCATGGGTAAGAAAAAGCGTGAAGATTTGGACAAATTAAAGCCCAAATTTATTGAGCAAGCCTCTGCCAAGGGATACCCCGCAAAAACGCTGGAAAAAGTTTGGACGGACTGGGAAGCCTTTGCTTCTTATGCTTTTAATAAATCGCACTCGGTTTGTTATGCTTGGATTGCCTACCAAACGGCTTATTTAAAAGCCAATTACCCTGCGGAATACATGGCTGCCGTGTTGAGCCACAACTTAAACGACACCAAAACCATTTCATTTTTTATTGAAGAATGCAAACGCATGGGCGTACCCGTGCTTTGCGCCGATGTAAATGAATCGCATAAGAAATTTTCGGTAAACCCAAAAGGAGAAATCCGCTTTGGTTTGCTGGCTATTAAAGGCGTGGGCGAAGCAGCGGTAGAAAATATATTGCAAGAGTGTGCCAAACTTGCCTTTGCCAATGTGTATGATTTTATCAAACGTGTAGATTTGCGACAGGTCAATAAAAGAGTATTGGAAAGTTTGGCTTTGGCTGGTGCTTTTGATGGTTTTCCACAGGCGCACCGTGCGCAGTATTTTTTCAAAGACGGCAAAAATGATAGCTTTTTAGAATCTTTGGTGAAATATGCCATAACCAGTCAAAATGAGCAAAATCAAGGGCTTAGTTTGTTCGGAGAAAGTACGTTGATGGCTTTGGCAGAACCTAAACCCACCACTTGCGAGCCTTGGAGCGATTTAGAAAAGCTGGAAAAAGAAAAAGAAGTGATAGGCATTTACCTATCTGGACACCCCTTAGACGGCTACCGACTGGAAATAGACGCTTTTTGCAACATTGGCATTGGCGATATTCAATCTTTTGGGGCAAAAAATCCCAATAGACCCATTAAAACGGCTGGCGTTTTACAAGATGTACAACACAAAACGGCTAAAAACGGCAATCCTTATGGCACGTTCTCCCTCAGAGATGAAAGTGGCGAACACAAAGTGAGCCTTTTTGGCGAAGATTATTTGCGCTTTAAACCTTTTTTAGAAGAATCTTTGATGGTGTATGCGGAGGGCATGTTTGCGAGCCGTTGGGCAAAAAGCACGGAATTTGAATTTAAATTGCAAAAAATAGAATTGTTAAGCGATTTAAAAAAACGTGTAAAACACTTGGAACTGCAAATAGACTTACAGAAAATAAGCCCATTATTGCTGAAAAACTTGCAAGACATTTTGCAAAAACACCAAGGCGACAAAACGTTGATTTTGCACCTCAAAGACCATGGCACGGAACAGTCAAATTTGTCTTTGTTTTCTAAAAAATACAAAATAGATTTTAGCACCGAACTGGTTAAATCTATCCGAGAATTGGATATTGCTTATAAAATCGCATAAAAAAACCGCAGACATAGCCTGCTTTAGTCTGCCTTCGGTAGGGGGCTTGTGTGCTTTTATCACATAAAAAAACCGCTCCTTAGAGCGGTTTTTTTTATTTGCTTATTTTTTGTATTTCATCAGACAGGTAAAGATACTTGCCTATTTTATCTTGCAAAGAAACCAAATACATTGCCTTTGCCACATCTTGGGCTTGAATGGGCTTATACTTAGCCCATTTCCAAACAAACAAAAAAGGCAAAAACTTTAGAATAATCATGGTTATGCGTTCGCCCAACCTAAACTCTTTTCGCTTGCCCAATAGCAATGAGGGTCTAAAAACGAACAAATTCAAATCTAAATTTTGCAATTGTGCTTCCAAATTGCCTTTTACTCTATTGTAAAACACCGAAGCATTCACCGATGCGCCCATGGAACTTATCAAGAGAAATTTTTTGCCTGCCTTTTCTGTAAGCAATGCTGCTTGCAAAGGGTAATGAAAATCTACTTTTTCAAAATTTTCTTTTGTTTTGGCTTGTTTAATGGTTGTGCCCAAGGTGCAAAACACCGTATCCGCCTGTTTAAAATAATCGGCATAATCCAACAGATGCTCAAAATTTACAGCGACTTGCACCAATTTTTCGTGCTTGATAGCCAAAACTTCACGCACCAAAATAATGACTTTGCTATAAGCATCAGATTCTAAAAGCCTATACAGCAAATGTGAACCCACCAAGCCTGTTGCGCCTAAAATAAGTGCCGTTTTTTGCATATTTTAATCCTCCAAATAAAAATCTATGGTTGACACCACTCTAACAATTTTCTTAATAAAAAATTCGTTGTTTTCCGCAGAACGGTCTATGGGCATGATTTGGATAATTCCTTGGTCTGCTTTTCTAATTTTACCCACTTTCGCACCCGCATAGCCTGCAAAATCTTCTGCAGATTTTTGGGCATGCTCCACCGCACCTTGCAACAATTCAGATTTTATTTCTTTCACTTTTGTAAAGAAAAATCTTTTGTTCCAACGGTTGTCGTTTACAAGTATCCCTTCTTCTTGCAAAGCTGTTAAACCCTTGCTTGCTCTTTCCACAATTTGCACTTGGCTGGTGCGCACCGCCATTACCACCGCTCCTCTAAACGGAAATTTGTCGTTGCCATACGTAGGGTATACATTGCTTTCTTCCAAGCTAATTTCGGTTTCCAAAAAACCTTGGTTCTGCAAAAATTGTTGCATTTTTTTTACCGCATTTTCCCTTTGTTGAGAAATTCCTGAAAGGCTATACGCATATAAATCCACTTGCAAACGCCAGTCTGCATAATCAGCTAATACCTCTTTTTCCACAAAACCTTTGACAACAACATATCTGTCTGTTTTTTGGCTGAGTGTTTTGGCGATTTTAAAAGTTCCTAGCGCAATGCACGCTCCCAAAAGGGCATAAGAAAAGAAAAAACCAGAATTGGAAAGTTTCATAAAAATTCAATTTTTGGGCTAAGGTAATCATTTTTTCGCTTTGTTGGTATCTTTTGTTTTATATTTCAACTAAAAAATAATATCTTTGCGTTTGTATATTGATTTTTATGCTACTCAGTAAAAGAACTATTGAAAACCCCATTGAAGCCTCTGAGCTTATTTTAAATGCAAATGGCAGCGTGTATCACCTAGCGGTGCGCAACGAAGATATAGCCGATGATGTGATTGTGGTCGGCGACCAAGACCGAGTGGCTTTGGTTTCAAAACGTTTTGATAAAATAGACTTTAAAGCCCAACACCGAGAATTTGTAACCCATACAGGCACTTACAAAGGCAAAAGAATGACGGTGATGAGCACGGGCATTGGTCCAGACAATATTGATATTGTGCTCAACGAATTAGACGCTGCGGTAAATATAGACCCAAAAACAAGATTACCCAAAGAAACCCAAAGAAAATTAAACATTGTACGCTTGGGCACTTCGGGTTCGCTCCGTGAGGATATTCCCGTGGACGCTTGGGTGTTATCGTCCTACGCCATTGGCTTTGACGGTACTGCACATTTTTACGATTTAAAATACACAGCAGAGGAATTGGCTTTAAATGAAGCCTTTAAAAAGCATTTGAATTGGTCTAGCTTTCTCAATCCGCCTTATACAGCCAAAGCTGATGAAACTTTGGTTAAAAAAATCAGTAGCGATGCCACTTTTTCGGGTATTACTTTGACAGCAGGCGGTTTTTATGCGCCACAAGGCAGAATGTTGTTTTTAAACAATGCCATTCCCGATTTAAATGAAAGGCTTAGGCAATTTTCTTTTCAAGGCGAGCGTGTATCTAACTTTGAAATGGAATCTTCTTTGCTTTTCACCTTGGCAGGCGCATTGGGACACGCATCGGCATCTATTTTAGCCATCATAGCCAATAGATACCGAGGAGAATTTACTCAAAACGCAGCTAAAACCATAGATAATACCATTGATTATTTGCTTGAAAAACTCCTTGCTTAAATAAAAAATTATGATTTTGCCCAACCATTTGCACTTATACAACAGTTTAAGTCGTCAGAAAGAAAAATTTACTGCTTTGCATGCGCCATTTGTGGGCATGTACGTGTGTGGTCCAACGGTGTACAATTATGTGCATTTGGGCAATTGCCGTACTTTTGTCAATTTTGACTTAATCAGAAGGTATTTGTTGCATTTGGGTTATCAAGTGCGCTTTGTGCGCAATATTACAGATGCGGGGCATTTGGAAAATGACGCTGACCATGGGGAAGATAAAATTGCCCAAAAAGCAAGATTGGAAAAGCTAGAACCTATGGAAATTGTGCAAAAATATACTTTGCATTTCCACGACATGATGCGCACACTCAACGTACTTGCTCCAAGCATTGAACCGACTGCAACGGGGCACATTGTGGAGCAAATTCAAATGACACAAGATTTGATTGACAAAGGTTTTGCTTATGTGGTCAATGGTTCAGTGTATTTTGACGTAAAAAAATACCATGCGTCTTATGATTACGGCGTTCTTTCTGGCAGAAACATAGAAGAATTGCAAGAAGGTTCTAGGCAGTTGGAAGGGCAAGAAGAAAAAAGAGATGCGCTGGATTTTGCCCTTTGGAAAAAAGCCTCACCTAGACACATCATGCACTGGGCATCGCCTTGGAGCGAGGGGTTTCCGGGTTGGCATTTGGAGTGTTCGGCGATGAGCACCAAATATTTAGGCGACACTTTTGACATACACGGCGGTGGATTGGATTTAAAGTTCCCACACCACGAATGCGAAATAGCACAATGCCTTGCGCATAGCGGACAAAGTCAGGCTAAATTTTGGTTACATGCTAATTTATTAACCGTAAATGGCTATAAAATGAGCAAATCTTTGGGCAATACCCTGAGTGTGGAGGATATTTTGGAAGGCAATACGGATTTGCTACATAGAGCCTATACGGCATCTGTGCTTAGGTTTTTTATGCTTTGCACGCATTACCGGAGCGTGATGGATTTTTCCAGCACTGCGCTTGATATGGCGGAAAAGAATTTTCAGAAATTGCAGGACACGTACGAAGCTTTGCTTGATATTGCGCCTACAGAAAGTTCTTCACAAAACGTGCAGGAATTGGTAGCGCAGTGCTACCAAGCCTTAGACGATGATTTAAACACACCGCTTTTTGTGGCACGTCTTTTGGAGATTGTCAAATTTGTCAATGTGATTAAACAAGGCAAGGGGGGCATTTCTGAAAAAGATTTGCTGTTTTTGCAAGAAAAGTTCAAAGCCTTTACCCGTGATATACTTGGTTTGGTTTGGCAGGAAAAGGCGCAAAATAGCAAAGCCGATGAATTTATTGACCTTTTGCTAGATATTCGTCAAGATGCCAAAGCAAACAAGAACTTTGCGCTTTCGGATATTATTCGGCAAACGCTTGTGGAAAAGGGCGTGATTATCCAGGACGGCAAAGAGAAAAGCACTTGGAAATGGGCATAAACATGCTGAAAAACAAGATATTTTTAAAATTTCAAAATAAAAACTAAATTTGTACCTATGAAACGCATATTTTTATTGCTTATTGTGGCGAGCACCTTGCCCAGCTGTCAATATTTTAACAGTAGCCAAGAGTTGCAAAAAAACTTGCAAGTTAGTCTTGTTCAAATTCAAGATAGCAGTGGTTGCATCAATGCCAAAATGAACGTGCTTTATTTTGATAAACAAAACCCAGCAGCTGAAAAAATAAGACTTGCCGTTGCAAAAACACAGATAGGCAATTATGTTTCGGACATGCAATTTGATGACGTGGAGCAAATTCAACCAAAATTTGAGGCTTTTATCAAAAAATTTATTGCCGATGGTGAGCAATGTCAAAAAGAATTGCCCGATGCAGCAAGTTGTTGCTACCAGTTGTTGGAGGAGTTAAAAGTGTCTTACAACAACATGAATATTTTGTCTATTACAGACGCTCAATGGGAATATACAGGCGGGGCGCACGGGAATTTTTGGGAAATCCATACTGTTTTTGACACCGAAACGGGTAAAACCCTTATGCTTCAAGATTTTTTCAATGACGTGAATGCTTTGGCTAACTTGGCGGAAGATATATTTTATCAACAGTATGAACTGGATAAAAATATCCCATTGGGCGAGCAAGGTTTTTATTTTGGCGAGGGCTTGGCAGAGGGGGAATTTTACTTAACCAAAAACTTTGCTCTGCACGACACACACATAGAATTTACCTATAATCCCTACGAGGTCTCTTCTTATGCGACAGGCATTGTAAGTATTTCCATAAAATATGAACAAATTAGGGATTTGCTTAAAGTAAATTTATAAAAGCCCCCTGTGAAACGCTTTATAAGTGAATGTCTATGGGCATTCGTGCTTGTGGCAGGCAATTTTGCGTAGCAAAATTGCTTTTTTCATATAAAAATTTTGCCACAATGCCTATCATGGCAGCGTTGTCTGTGCAATAAGAAAACTTAGGAATATGCACCTGCCATTTGTTTTTTGCGCCTTCTGTTTGTAAAGCACTACGCAAGCCACTATTTGCTGCCACGCCACCGCTGAGTGCCAGCGTTTTAATGCCCGTCTGTTTGACTGCTTTTTTGAGCTTTGCCAAAAGCATTTTCACAATCGTGTGTTGCACCGAAGCGCATATATCTGCAAGATTTTCCGCTATAAAGTCGGCAGACTGTTTTTGCAAAAAATACAACACCGCCGTTTTTAAACCACTAAAACTGTAATTTAATTCAGGCATATCACTGCATGGAAAACTAAACGCCAAGGGATTTCCCGTTTGTGCGAGTCGGTCTATATGCGGTCCGCCAGGGTAAGGAAAACCCAGCATTTTGGCAATTTTATCATAACACTCCCCTACCGCATCGTCCATGGTTTGCCCCAAAAGACACATCTGTAAAGGCGCATGCACGGCTATGATTTGCGTGTGTCCGCCAGATACCAAGAGACATAAAAAAGGGAAAACAATTGGACTTTGGTTGGCATCGGCGATGCAATGCGCCAAAACATGTCCATGCAAATGATTGACCGCAATTAGGGGTCTATCCAAAGATAAAGCAAGCGATTTCATAAAAGAAACACCCACCATAAGCGAACCCATTAAGCCTGGTCCTTGGGTAAATGCAAGGGCATCTATATCCGCCAAAGAAACCGATGCTTGATGAAGCGCAGCTTGCACCACGGGAATAATATGCTCTTGATGCGCCCGAGAAGCCAGTTCTGGCACAACACCGCCGTAAGCCTCGTGAACTGCCTGATTTGCAACCACATTAGACAAAACAACACTGCCACGCAAAACCGCAGCCGAAGTGTCATCGCAAGAACTTTCTAGTGCCAGTATGAGAGGCGTTTGCATTATCTAAAACGAGCCGTTTGCGTAGGTGCTTTGAGTTGTTTTCTAAACATGTCTATTTGGCTACGCAAAACGCCTTTTTTGTCCAATTTTTGGGCTTCATCTAGCATTTTTTGCGCCGCTTGGATTTGCCTACGACTCGCCAAAATACCCGCCAATTGCATTTTTGCCATGGCTTGGTCTAGTTCCATTCTCAAACCTAAATCCAAAGATTTTCTTATATAAACCTCGGCTTTGTTGATGCCATCTTTTTGCGCACTCACCATACCCAAAATGTAGTAATAATAAGCCAATTGCGTACGCAACAAAAAAGTATATTCTGGCTTTTTTACATTGGATAACCACTTTTTGGTTTTATCCACGTCTTGCTTTTGCATGTAATACAAAGCCATGATAATACGTTCGTGTCTCCACAAAAGCAATACGCAAATCGCCAAAAGTAACAGCCACATCACTGCATAACCGTAATTGCCCCAATAGATATTGAGCGCCATCATCACCAGAGCGAAAAGCCCTGTAATTGCTTTAAAAACATTGGATAACATAAAAATAATCTTCTATACGCTCGGCAAAGTTAATCCTTTTATGGATATTTTGCAAGAAAAACAGGGATTTTTTTCAACAATATTTACCCCACCAGCACCTCTTCCAAAAAGTAATAATCGCACAAACGCTTGTAATAACCGCCACAAGCCAACAACTCTGCATGTGTGCCTTCTTCTATCAAAGTGCCTTTATCTAAAACAAAAATTTTATCTGCCTTTTGCACCGTAGAAAGCCTATGCGCAATCACAATGGCAGTCTTGTTTTTACACAAAACCTCTGTGGCTTGAGCAATCATCTGTTCGCTCTCGCTATCTAAGGCAGAAGTCGCTTCATCTAAAATCAACAAAGTTGGGTTGTGCAAGTATGCCCGCAAAAAAGAAAGCATCTGCCTTTGCCCCAAAGACAAGGCTACGCCACGCTCCTGCACGTTAAAATCATATTGATTTGGCAATTTTTCTATAAACGCATGCGCACCAATGGCTTTTGCCGCCACTATCACCTCTTCTTTGCTAATTTTGTTGTTTTTAAACGTTACATTGTTGTAAATGCTATCGGAAAACAAAAATACATCTTGGGAAACCACGGCAATTTTTGTGCGCAAATCCCCCAAATGGTAGCTGTTGAAATCTTTGTCATCTAATAAAATACTGCCCTGTTGTGGTTGATAAAGCCCACTGAGCAAATGGATAATAGTGGATTTACCCGCACCTGTTGCGCCCACAAAAGCCACAATTTGCCCCTGTTTGACTGAAAAATTAACATTTTTTAAAATCCAATGCGGTTCTTGGTACGCAAAATACACCTGATTAAAATCAATATTGCCTTTAAAATCTTTTACAGGCAAATTGCCCGAAGCATGTTGCAAATCTGTTTCTTGATAGAGCAGTTTAAACACCCGCTCGGCATTGATTAAACCCATTTGCAAAGTATTAAACCTATCTGCGAGTTGGCGAATAGGGCGATAGAGCATTTGAATGTAGAGCATGAATTTCATCATTTTACCCACTTCGTTGGGGTTTATTGCCCCATGCGAGACCGAATTTAAGCCATAAAACAAGAGCAAAGCCACCGATAGCGAGGACAAAAGCTCCACGACAGGGAAAAATACAGAATACGCAAAAACCGATTTGATATTTGCATTTCTGTGTGCCACATTGATTTGGTCAAATTTTTCCGCTTCCAAATGTTGCCTTTGAAAAGCCTGCACCACCAGCATACCCGTTAGGCGTTCCTGCACAAAGGTATTGATTTTAGCCACTTGATTGCGCACTTCTGTATAAGAGGCTTTCACGGCATTTTTAAATATTTTGGTCGCCCAAAAAAGCAAGGGAATGGGCAAAATCACCCAAAACGTGAGCATGGCGTCTGTGTAAAGCATGCAGGCAAATATTGCCACCAATTTTAACAAATCGCCCACAATCACCACGGAACCCTCCGAGAAAATATTACCAATGCCCTCAATGTCCGATACAACACGTGTAACCAAAGCACCCACAGGTGTTTTGTCAAAATAACGCACTGAAAATTGTTGCAATTTGGCAAATACTTTTTTGCGCAAAGCCACCATGACCTCTTGCGCCAGTTTTACGGCACTATACGTTTG
>CANHHI010000007.1 GCA_947460225.1 Flavobacteriales bacterium | reverse complement strand
TAATCTATTGCGTTTAAAAATTAACATATTTTTGTATTTCATTTACTGCTTTTTTATACTTTATGTTTTCGTGAAAAACGCATCATAAAGCATTAAAAATAGAGCCGTAAACCAATGAGCCAAAGATAAAAAAAATTCTAGCGAAATTTCCAAATTTTGGAGGTGGATTTTTTTATTTTTTTTGATTTATTGGCAAAGTGCAAGTATCTGTTTTGCCAAACCATCTGTAACGATTGCGAGCAACAAAGTCGTATAAAGCGTTTAGCCAAGATTTGGGCAAATATGCAAATAGCAAAAAGATGCGCCAAAAACCACCCAAACCCCTGCAAATTTCAAAAATAGCCTCCGATTTTTCATAGCATTTGTTGTTGTGCCAAACATACAGCGTGGTAAAATTTTCTGCCCCTACGTTTTGCGTGTGCCTTGCCTGCCGAAGGCAGATTAAAGCAGGCAATGCCTGTGCTTTTTCAGATTGCAAAGCCTCAAAAGTCAATTGGTTTTTTGTGTCCACGTAGCGCAAAAAGCGAATGGTTCGGCTACACAACAAACAATCAGAATCGTAGAAGACTATCATGGCTTTTCTTTTGGGAAACGTTGATATAAGGCTTTTTCGGTTTTCCAAAATACCAGACCCATAGGAATTAAACCTGTAAAAATGCCAAAAACTAAAATAGGTACTGGAACATTAAACAAACATAACAACAAGATTTTGCACGCAAGCATACTTAGATAATATTTAAATATAAGCATAATGCTATATCTTTGCGCAAAATCCCATGCTTGTTGATTTTGCATGGAACGCTCGGTTCTATAGCCAGCTAAACTGTTGATGCTTTTTTGAGGGAAAAGTAGCATCAATAAAGCTACAAATAAAAAAGACAGTTCCACAGATAAAAAGGAAAATGCCAACAAAAAATCTATTTTCATAAATTGTATATTGTTTGTTGAATACTTGACAAATCTGCATGTTTGGGCAAACCAAGCCAAATGTGTTCTCCATTGCGCAAAGTAATGTGCAACATTTTTTCATTGGCTAAAAAATACGCCCAACCTTCACCATTGTATTTGATGCCAAAACCCAAGAATTTCCAATAAAAATTACCTGTTTGCAAGTCTAATTTGGCAATATTTTCTACTTTAATTACTTTTTCTTTCCAATGAAAAGGAACCATGCGAAAATGAATTGCGCCCAATATAATTGTAGTTTTTAAACGAAAAAAGAGCATGGGCAAAACACAAAAGCCCATTAAACAAAAATGAAAAAATGTAGATTTTAAAATATTCGGATAACTGAATAACCCCAATAAACAAGCACAAAAAACACATGCACCAAATATAAAGGCATTTGTTTTTATGGGAATAATTTGCGTAAAGTATAGCATAATCCTAAATTTAAAAAAACCTATCATGATTTTTTTGTGAAATATAATAAAATTCAGCCTTGCAAAAACATTTCTAATAGATAAAACGAAAAACGCCACGCAAATTGCGTGGCATCTGTCTCTTCTCCCTCTTGCTATCTCACATTGTGCATCGCCAAAGATGCCTTAATGGCAACATCACGCATCTGACGAATGGCATGCAAAGGGTCTTCTTCCCCAAAAACACTTGTACCCGCCACGAGCACGTCTGCGCCTGATTCCACCAGTTTGCGAACATGTTGCAGCTGCACCCCGCCATCTACTTGAATCAAAGCATTGGAACGTTTTCTGAGAATCATCTCCTTCAAACGCTCTACTTTGTGGTAGGTGTTTTCTATGAACGCTTGCCCACCGAAACCAGGGTTTACACTCATCACACAAACCAAATCAACCATTTGAATAACATCTTCCAAAACGTCCACAGGTGTGTGTGGGTTGATAGCTACTCCTGCTCTACCTCCCTCCCTGCGAATGTAATACAGATTTTCATGCAAATGATTACATGCCTCATAGTGAATCGTAACGCTACTCGCTCCCAAGTAAAAACAACGTTTGATAAACTTCTCAGGCTCCACCATCATCAAATGCATATCCAGTTTTTTCTTCACATAACGCTGAACCGCCTGCAAAACAGGGGTGAAAAACGAAATATTTGGCACAAAAACACCGTCCATGACATCTAGGTGCAACCACTCTGCCTGACTTTCGTTAATCATGGCAAATTCCTTTTGAAGTTGCGAGAAGTCAGCAGCAAGCAAAGAAGGCGCAATAATTGGATTTTGCATGATATATAAATTTAAAGTGATGACACAACAATAAATTTGCTACTTTGCAGTATTTTGATACTGTTCCAAACGCTCCTGCCATTTAGATTTTTTCACTGGTTTTTTCTTGTTTTCCTCTATATTTGCACGTATGGCTTTTTCATCAATCAAAAAACGACGAGCAAGCTCCATTTGCACAATAGAAATCACATTGGCAACCAAGTAATACAAAGACAATCCCGAAGAAAAGTTATTGAAGAAAAACACAGACATAAATGGAAACAGATACATCATAAAGCGCATATCTGGCATACCTTCCTGTTGCTGTGGCATACTTGAACTGGTCATGCGTGTATAAAAAAACATAGAAATTGCCAAAAGTATTGTAAGCAAACTTACGTGGTCTCCGTAAAGTGGAACGCTAAACCCAAGTTCATACACAGAATCGTAACCCGCCAAATCATCTGCCCACAAAAAACTTTGCTGGCGCAAAGCTGGCATGCTTGGGAAAAACCTAAACATGGCAAATAAAATAGGCATTTGAATAAGCATCGGCAAACAACCTGCAAGCGGGTTCACCCCTGCTTTGCGGTAAAGCTCCATTTGGGCTTGCTGTTTTTTAAGCATATCCTCAGATTTAGGATATTTTTTTTGCAATTCATCTAATTCTGGGCGCAAAACACGCATGGTCGCCGAAGATTTATAGCTTTTATAATACAAAGGAAAAAGCAAGGTTTTCATCACCAAAGTAAGCAAAAGCAAGGCAAGCACCAAAGGCATTCTGTCCACCAAAAAATCAAACACATAAACCACGAAATATTCGTTAATATAACGCACAATCCCCCAACCAAAATTCACAATACTTTCCGCTTGATAACCCAAATCTGCCAAAGCATGATAGTCATTTTCACCAAAATACATCGTAAAGCGTTGGCTCGGCAAAGCATCCAAATGCAATTTGGCTTGGTACATTTTTAAATATGGATTTTCGGCATCTTGGTATTCGTGGTCAGCGTCCACCTTCAAAGTTCCGCCCTGCACAAAAGGCGTTTGGGCAATTAAAAATGCTGAAAAATACTGC
This sequence comes from Flavobacteriales bacterium, assembly GCA_947460225.1. Lineage (GTDB taxonomy): Bacteria > Bacteroidota > Bacteroidia > Flavobacteriales_D > CANHHI01 > CANHHI01. The sequence continues at coordinate 21,348 of CANHHI010000007.1, read as the reverse complement.
GTTTTAAAGTCCACCCATTGCAAAGCTGTTTGAATTTCATGCGTATCCGAACGGGTTTCGCTCAAATAATCTCTATCGGCATTCACAGGTTTGTAAAAAATAGACGAAACCGCCTGCTCCATAGTTTTGCTTTTTTCATTGCTGTAAGGCTGCATTTGCCAATTCCAAAAAAAGCTATCCATGCGTGCCATTTGCTCCATGCCAATTCTATCCAACTCCAAACTCAATTGGTTGCTCCCTGCTCGCAAAGAATAAGTATAACGCACACGAGACTGCGCAGAAAGCACCGCTTCCAAAACGAGTTTACCAGCATTACTTAAAGAGTCTATTTTTTGAAACACGACAGTTTCAAGGCTTTGCGGAATACCCTGCAAGTTTTCGAAAACCAATCCACCTGCCTTGGCATCAAAAAGCGTAAGCAAGGGGAATTCTTCTTTGGACAAACCCTTCACATATTTTTTGTGATTTTTCAAAACAACGTGTTCCACAAAAGCCCCTTGCGTATGAATGGCTACACGCATTTTTTCATTTTCTAAAAATATCGTTTCTGCTTGCAAAGCCAACACACTAGTATCTATTGGATTTTCAGCCAACATCTCCATCTTGTTTTCTACAACTGGCGCAGGGGTGCTTACCTCCAAAGTCTCTGGCTCTATTTTTGGTGGTGCAAAGTATATCTGAAAAAGGGTGAATATCGCTACAATAAGCCCCAAGCCTAATATCTGTTTTCTATCCATGTTTTGAATGTATTATACGGTTTTATCTTGTGCAAATATAGTAAATTTTACCTCCACTCTAAAGTTTCTAGCATTTTTTTTGTGTCTTTTTCTAAAAATTTCACAACAGGTTGCAGAGAATCCCACTGTGTATGGGCATTAAAATACAAAGCCCCACGCATAAAATTTTTATTGCTATCAGTTACATAAAACTGCATATAACTTGCCACACTGCCTTTGAGTAAATACAAAATGCCATAAACCTTATGCGCTGGCACATCAATAGGCTCTTGCACAATAGATTTAGCTTGGCTGGCATGGTCATAAACAAGTTTATACGCGTGTTCTGTCAATTTTTCTAACTCCGCTTCATTTTCCACTTTGTGATAAGTCAAATATACACTTGCCTGAAAGTTCGGGTAATAAATATCTTGTAAAACAGCTTTTTTACTCGGCTTATCAATGATTTTGGCACTACTGGAAAATGCAAAACGATAGGGTTTCTGTACGGTGTCATACATTTGATAAGTAGCCTCTGGCAAATCTAGCCTCAAATACCCATAAGGCATTGGATTGTAGATGTTTTCCTTACAAGCAAAAAGAAAGAATAGCAATAAATAAGAATACCTCATAAAACCTTTACCCGAATTTGTTTAATGCGTTTTTCATCTGCAGATTCTATCACAAAAGAAAATTTATTGAAAATAATTTCTTGGTTTTTCGCAGGAATTTTTCCCGTCAATTCTAAAATAAAACCCGCCAAAGTTTCCGCTTCCCCTCTATGCGCATCAAAAACAGCGTCATCAACGGACAAAATGCGGTAAATATCCAAAAGCAAAGTCGCCCCGTCAAATAGATACATATTTTCCCCGATTTTAGTGTATTTGACTTCTTCCACATCAAATTCATCGGAAATATCCCCCACAATTTCTTCTATAATATCTTCCAAAGTAATCACACCTTGCGTACCGCCATATTCATCAACCACCAAAGCCAAATGCACTTTTGACTCCTGAAATTCACGCAGCAAATCATCTAATTTTTTATTTTCAGGAACAAAAAACGGTTTTCTGAGTAAATTTTGCCAATGAAAATCACTTTTTTCATGCACATGTGGCAACACATCTTTGGCATAAATCACGCCCGCTATATGGTCTAAATTTTCTTTATAAACAGGTATGCGTGAATAACCATGCTCTATTATTTTTTCCAAAAGCACATCAAAAGGCGTTTCTATGGACAAAGTAACCATTTGCGCCCTTGCGGACATCACTTGTTTGACTTCTGTTTGCCCAAAACGCACAATACCTTGCAGAATTTTTCGCTCTTCTTGAGATTGCAATGTTTTGTCTTCTTGGTCTAAGGTAATTTTGAGTGCCTGTTCCAAATAATCCACGGTATCATGGACTTTGTTTTTCAAATATTTTTCCACAAAATCTTGTAGAAACACAAACAAAGACAAAATGCCTGTGCTGCGCAAAATTTTCCGCACAGGGTAAATCACATAAACTGTTTTCCTTGCAAAGGGAACGGGCACAAGCAAAGCGTAAATTTTCGGCAAAATTTCCCCACCGATTAAAATCAAAGAGCCCACCACAAATATTTCAAGCACAAAAAGCAACCATGGGCTATAGGTCTGCACAGGAAAAAGCGCATACAAGCTATATGAAGTCCAAAGAATAAGCGTTACGTTGATAAAATTATTCAACACCACAATGGTAGCCAAAAGACTACTGGGCTCCAATAAAAGTTCTAAAACCAATTGATGACTGCGTCTTTTTTGGCTTTTAATGGTGTCTATATCGTTTGGGGAGAGCGAAAAAAACGCCGACTCAGCCCCAGAAACCAATGCGGACAAAAAAAGCAAAACAAGCGTGGGCAACAAAAGTGCAAGCCAATGTAACATATTTTACAAGCCAATGAATGGCACAAATATAACACTTTTTGCGATATGTTGTACTTTTATTTTTTCAACAAAATAAGCGTAGTAGTCGTGATGCCTAATAAAATACTCACGATGTTCAGATAAGGTGAAATCTGCACGGCAACTTCTCTAGAATTCATTTTGTTTGAGGGCTGAATATAAATCACATCATTATTTTGCACCACAATATCTATCAAATCTTTACTAGCTAAGTCAGATAAGTCTATTTTATAGACTTTGCGCTTGCCGTTTTGCAGACGCAAAAGCATCACTTGCTTAGAAATGCCCTCCTCCACAACACCCCCAGCTTGGGCAATACATTCCAAAAGACTCATGTTGTTGTTTTGCAGATTTATCACCTTAGCCATGCTAGAACGCCCCGCAAAAACAAGCACCCGTCTATTTTTTACAGCAATACTCACAAAAGGTTCCACATAATAATCAGCATAAGATTTTTCCAAAAAAGTTTCCGCCTCTTGAATAGTCAAACCAGCTAACTTGACTTTTTTGAGTATAGGCAATTTCACAAAACCCTCTCCATCTAAATCATATTGAAAATTTTGTGCACTCAAAGAAACTGCGTTTTTATCCACACCCGCCTGCACAAGTCCAACACCGTTGTTGGTAAAAAGTTGCAACACAAGTTCATCAAAAGGCGACAGCACATAATCTTTTTGCACGTTTTGCGGCACTTTTTCCAAAACCTGTTTGTCGTCTTTTTTGCTTTGCAAGAGCAAATTGGTGTATGACCTACAAGACAAAGCAAAACACGCCAAAAAGAGCAATACAATATTTTTCATACGAACTAAGTTGTAAACAAAGATATAAAAGTTTTTAATTTTTTATTTGGAAAACAGGGAAAAAAGTTTTTTCTTAGCACTGTTTTTCAATAAAACAAATTCAAATGAAAAAAATATTATCTATCATCAGCCTTTGTTTGCTCAGCATTTCACAGGCACAAGACAGCATAAACAACACCGATATTTTTCTAAACGAAAAGTATAAACAAAAATTGCCTAAAATCGGTAAAAGCACAAATGATGGTTTGCATTATACTTTGCTCAGCAAAGAATCTGCAAGCGTTTCCATTGGAAAATACGCTTACCAAGATGGTTTGCTCAAAGAAATTATTTTTGAAAGCGATACCCTTGCAGTAGATGACTACGAATTAAGCGCAGATGAAAATCAAATACTCTTGGCGACAAAATTGGAAAGTATTTATCGCCATTCTAAAAAAGGTTTTTATTATGTGTATAACATAGCTGAAAAAACCTTAAAACCATTGAGCAATTTTGGTTTGGGTAAAATAAATTTGGCAAAATTTTCTCCATCGGGTACGCACATTGCTTTTATGCGCAACAACAATATGTTTATAAGCGATGCCAAGCAAGAAACAGCCATCACAACCGATGGCAAATGGAATGAAATCATCAACGGCGGACTAGACTGGGTTTATGAAGAAGAGTTTTCATTAAAACAAGGGTTTTTCTGGTCTGATAACAGTAAATATATTGCGTATTATAAAATCAACGAAAGTGCAGTAAATGTTTTCCATGTAGAAATGTTTGGCACTTGGTACAACAAGTATTACAGCTTTAAATATCCAAAAGCAGGCGAAAAAAACGCCGAAGTTAGCCTTGCGGTTTATGATGTGCAAACGGCGCAAAACAAAGTTGTACAAATGCCTTCCAATGTTGCGGGTATAACAGAAAGCTATATGCCAAATATGTTTTGGGATAAAAAAAATCAATTGGTATTTTTGCATTTGAATCGCTTGCAAAATACGCTGAGTTTTTTGCGTGCAAATCCACAAGAAGATAAATTAGACGCAAAGGTGTTTTTTCAAGAAAAAAGCAATACTTATGTAGGTGTTGAAAATGCGTCATATCTGTTTTTAGCAGACAATAGTTTGGTTTTTACCTCCGAGAACTTGGGGTATAACAACATTTTTAAACTGGATGAAAAAGGCAAAAATGTAAAGCCTATTTTGCAGGGAAATTTTGACGTATCAGAAATAGTCAGCTTAGATGAAGAAAAACAAATATTGTATTTCACCAGCCACGAGTCAGGTGCGTCACATACGCTTTTGTATAAATTAAATTTAAAAACTGGAAAACACGAGAAAATAACACCTGAACTCGGCGAGCACAAGGTGATGTTTAGTGCAAAAAATCAGTTTTTTATAGATACATACAGCAATATCAACGAGCCTATAAGTGTTAGCCTCAAAGACGCTGCTGGAAATTTAGTGAGAACCTTGCACAGCAATCAAAATTTACAAGATAGTTTAAGTAAATTGAACTTGAGCAAATTTGAGTTTTTTACCATAAAAACGGAAGACAAAGTCAATTTAAATGCGTGGATACTAAAACCCGCAAACTTTGATGCGCAAAAAAAATATCCCGTGCTTTTTTATGTGTATGGCGGTCCAGGCGTCAACACGGTGTTAAATCATTGGCAAAAGGAAAATGGCTTATGGTTTCAGCTTTTGGCGCAGAAAGGCTACATTGTTGTGTCGGTGGACGGCAGAGGCACTGGGCATCGTGGGGAAGCCTTTAAAAAAGTTACTTACAAAAAACTTGGCTATTACGAAACCATAGACCAAATTCAAGCCGCCAAATACATGTCTTCGTTAGCTTATGTGGACAAAACCAGAATAGGTGTTTTTGGTTGGAGTTTTGGGGGCTATATGTCTAGCTTGTGTATTTTACAGGGTGCGGACGTATTTAAAACTGCCATTGCTGTGGCACCCATTACACACTGGAAACACTACGACAGCATTTACACCGAACGCTACATGCAAACCCCAGAGCTCAATGCAAAAGGCTATGCAGAAAACAATCCTGTGGATTTGGCACAAAAATTACAAGGGAAATACTTGCTCATACACGGCAGTGCTGATGACAACGTGCATATTCACAACACCATGGATTTGACAACAGCACTGATAGAGGCAAATAAACCTTTTGAGCATTTTATTTATCCCAATAAAAACCACAGCATCAAAGGAAAGCCTACCAGTGACCACCTCTACGAAAAAATGACACAATTTATATTAAATAACTTATAATCAAAAACTATATGACTGAACTACAAAAAAAACACCCCAAAGCCTTATACATGCTGTTTGCCGTAGAAATGTGGGAACGTTTTAGTTATTACGGCATGCGTGGCATATTGATTTTATACCTTACCAAATCTATTATAGAAGGCGGTTTGGGCATTGCCGCCGAAAACGCATCTTACATATACGGCATATTTGCAGGAATTCTATACGCAACACCCATGCTAGGCGGCTACCTTGCAGATAATTATTTAGGGAAACGAAACGCCGTGATGATAGGCGGTTTCTTGATGATGCTCGGGCAATTTTCTTTATTTGCAATGAATAACATCACGGGATTATGGATTGGCATCGCTTTTTTGGCTTTGGGCAATGGCTTTTTTAAACCCAATATTTCAAGTATTGTCGGGGAGCTCTATGAACCCAATGATACCAGAAAAGACGCCGCTTTTTCTATTTTTTACATGGGGGTAAACTTAGGCGCTTTAATTGCACCTTTGATTATTGGTTACATCGCCGAAGATTATTTTACCACCAAAACCGCAGCAGGTGAAATCATAACTTTTGGCTACAAATATGGCTTTTTAGCGGCAGGTTTAGGCATGTTGCTCTCTCAAATTATTTTTATTAGTCTAGCGCAGAAATTTTTAGGCAATAAAGGTTTGCTCGTAGCAAAACCACAAAACCTAACAGCACAAGAAAAACAAGACCGTGCCTTGACAAAAACCGATAAAGATAGAATTACAGCCATTTTTATTTTTTCGGTGTTCACGATTGCCTTTTGGTTAGGTTTTGAACAGGCGGGAGCCTCTATGACTTTATACACCGACCGATACATTGACCGTGCCATTGGCGACTGGACTATACCAACCGCTTGGTTTCAATCCATCAATGCGTTTTTTGTGGTGAGTTTGGCACCAGTTATTGGCTGGTTTTGGACAACACGAAAAGGTGCGCAAATTAGCACACCCACCAAAATGGGCATGGGCTTAATTTTGTTAGGCGTTGGGTTTATATTTATGCTAGGTGCTATTGCCCAGCGTGGTGGAGACAATACCAACCCCGATATTAAAGCACATTATCTGTGGATGATTTTTACCTATCTAGCGCACACTTTGGGCGAATTGTGTTTATCTCCCGTGGGCTTGTCTGTGGTGAGTAAATTATCCCCAGCACGCATGGTATCTTTCTTTATGGGCGTTTGGTTTTTGGCAAGTGCTGTGGCGCATTTGCTGGGCGGTGTCGTATCAGGATACGTGGAAACACTAGGTGCACAATCTGTATTCATGTTGCTTTCTATATTTGCTATCTTTGCAGGTATTGTCATGCTCCTCATTACTAAAAAAGTTCAAAAATTGATGCACGGGATTTCTTAGATAAAAATATAAGTAGTTTATTAGTTGGAAAAAATAAACTACTTATTTAACTTTGTCAGAGGTTTCAGAGAAACGTATATGAATAGATTGTTTCGCATTTTTTGTTGTTTTTTACTGCCAAGCGCAATGCTTGCACAGGAAATAAAATGGCTTACACTCAATCAAGCATTGGAGGAGGCTGCTAAAAAGCCTAAGAAAATCTTAATAGACGTTTATACCAATTGGTGCCCGCCTTGCAAAATGCTCAACCAGCGTACGTTTGGCAATCCTGATATTGCAAAATATATCAATGAAAATTACTATGCGGTAAAATTCAATGCAGAAGGCAACCAAGCCGTAGAATTCAAAGGCAGAAAATATCAAAATCCAGATTTTGATGCCAATAAAAGCGAACAAAGAAATGGAACACACGAATTCACGATGGTCATTGCACCCGTCAATGGACGGATTGCCTACCCTACTGTGGTTTTTTTGACGGAAAAAGGTGATTTAATAACCAATATGCAAGGATTTATCCCAGCAAAAGATTTTGAACCTGTTTTGTATTTTATACAAAATGAAGCCTATTCAAAAGGAATCACTTTCAACGATTATCTAAAAAATTTTAACGGAAAAATAAAACAATAAACATGAGTCAAGTTTGTAAAGTAGAATTAGAGGGAAAAACCTACGAATTGCCCTTGATGTTTGGCACCGAAGGGGAAAAAGCCATAGATATTTCCAAATTGCGAGATTTGTCGGGATACATCACCTTGGACAGTGGTTATAAAAATACAGGGGCAACAACCTCTAAAATCACTTTTTTAGATGGCGAATTAGGCATACTGCGCCATAGAGGTTATTCCATAGAAGATTTAGCGGAAAAGTCAAACTTTTTAGAAGTGGCTTACTTGGTTATCAATGGCGAATTGCCAAAAAAAGACGAATTTGAAAGTTTCACAAAACGCATCAAAGAAAACATGTTGATTCATGAAGATTTGCGGGCGATTATCATGGGCTTTCCTTCTTCGGCACACCCTATGGGCGTTTTATCGGCAACTGTTGGTGCATTAACGGCTTTTCACCCAAATTCCTTGGATCCAAATATATCCAAAGATGCCTTGTACCAAACGATTATACAATTGATTGCGCAAATGCCAACCATTGCAGCATGGTCTTACCGCAAACAAGTAGGCAGACCCATAAATTACCCAAAACGCAATATGTCTTATGCGGGGAATTTCTTGCAAATGATGTTTGACAACCCTTGGGAGGGCTATAGCCCAGACCCTGTTGTGGAAAGTGCTTTGGACAAATTATTTATCTTGCACGCCGACCACGAACAAAACTGCTCTACCTCTACGGTGAGATTAGTTGGTTCTGCGCAAGCTAGCCTATTTGCATCTATTTCTTCGGGCATTAGTGCTTTATGGGGACCTCTGCATGGAGGAGCAAACCAAGCGGTCATAGAAATGCTTGAAATGATTATGCAAGACGGTGGAAATGTGGAGAAATATATCAATAAAGCAAAGGATAAAAACGATACCTTCCGCTTGATGGGCTTTGGACACAGGGTGTACAAAAACTTTGACCCTCGTGCAAAAATCATCAAAAAAGCAGCTGATGATGTGTTGAAAAAATTAGGGGTAAACGACCCAGCATTAGAAATTGCTAAAAAAATAGAAGAAATTGCACTAAAAGACGAGTATTTTGTTTCTCGCAGTTTGTACCCAAATGTGGACTTTTACAGCGGAATCATATACAGAGCTATAGGCATTCCAACAGAAATGTTCACGGTGATGTTTGCTTTGGGCAGGCTACCTGGTTGGATTGCACAATGGAAAGAAATGCGTGAGCAAAAAGAACCCATTGGCAGACCTCGTCAGTTGTACGTAGGAAACCCACTGAGACCTTATGTAGATATGCAAAACCGCTAAAATAACCAACCGCCTTTGTAAGGCGGTTATCTTTTTCTATAAAATCCGCAATTGCTATTGATTTTATTCGTAACTTTGCACTTGATTTTATTGCATGATGCAAAAGTTGAGTTTTTTTTTGGCATTGGCTAAACCCCGTTTAAGTTTCTTGGTGGTATTTTCTGCCGCAATGGGTTATGCTTTTTCTGAAAATAGCGCAGAATTACCCAATATTTACTGGTTATATCTTGTATTGGGTGGTTTTTTTGTTACAGCAAGTGCAAATGGTTTTAATCAAGTGCTTGAAAGAGACATAGATGCTAAAATGGCACGCACGCAAAATCGCCCACTACCTAGAAAAAAAATATCCTTAAACGCTGCCATTGCCGTGTGCATGATATACGGCGCAATCGGTTTGTTTTTTCTTTATTTGTTAAACCAAATTACCTTATACCTTGGGCTCGTTTCCTTGGTACTTTATGCTTTTGTTTATACGCCACTCAAAAAACACACCGCTTGGTCTGTTTTGGTGGGTGCTATTCCAGGTGCCATGCCTCCTCTTTTGGGTTATGTTGCCGCTGAAAACCAATTTGGCATTGTGCCTGGCTTGTTGTTTTTTATGCAATTCATGTGGCAATTTCCACATTTTTGGTCTATTGCCTGGGTAGGGTTTGAGGATTATCAAAAAGCTGATTACTACCTACTCCCTCTGCCTGGTGGCAAAAGCAAGCAAAACGCATTTATGATTTTGCTCTACACCGCATTGCTGGTTCCATGTAGTTTATTTTTATGGGTTTTCCCGATAGAAAATCCGATATTAGGTGATTTATCAGCCTGTTTGGTGCTACTCATGGGGTTATTGTTTGTTTACGTGGCATATCTTTTTTACAATAAACCCCAGCAAAAAGAAGCTAAAACTTTGATGTTTGCCTCTTTTCTGTATCTGCCTATCGTTCAAATCATTTATCTGCTTAAATAAAAAATCATGGACAAAACTCAAGAAAAATGGAACATTTACCGCAATTTGTTAATCTTTGGTGGTTTTTCATCGGGCATGATTTTTGCGGGGCTCATTAGTGCCTATTTGGTTTCTAGACAAGATATGTACTGGGTTATTTTTTCTGCGCCAAACTATTTTTATTTGGCACTCAGTTGTTTGATTATCAGCAGTATTTTGTTGCATATCGGATTAAGAAAATGCCTCAACAAACCGAGCTTATTAAGCCTCATTATTCCTATTGCCTTAACATTGGGTTTAGTGTTTAGCTATTTTCAATATCAAGGCTATAAGTCATTAGCCTTAAAAGGATTGGCTTTTTCTGCCCCTATTATCTATCCGCAAGACAGCTTGCACCTCAAAGATTTGGGCACTTTTTATGTGTCGTACGGCGAGCAAGCATTGTATGCCACGGGGGATTTGCGTGAAAACTCACGTTTATGTCAAGCGAAAGCTTTTGAAAGGAAAAATATATTGTTGCACAATCCTCAATACCTAAAGGATAGCGTTTTTTTGATTTTTGAAGATGGATTTTTTTATCACCAAAAAGATGTAGAAAGGCTTATGTCGCTCAATCAAAAAATGTTTAGCTATGCGGGTATGCTCATGCCTGAAGGCGTTTATGGCAAAGATTTTTATATCCAAAAAAGTGGTATTAGTCTGACATTGGATAACGGATTATTTTATGATGCGGACGACCTAGCACGCCTAACGCCACTCAACGAAAAAATTGCACAATATAGAAATAACAGTTCCGCTTATTTGGCTATTTTGATTTTTCTGCATGTTATACATTTATTCATTGCCTTTTTTATGGGATTATATATTTGGTTTCGTGCAAATAGAAAAAAATATAGCCCAGAAAATCATGCAGGTTTGCGTGCTTTTGTTTATCTTTGGGATTTTCTTGGCATACTTTGGTTTTTTCTATTTTTCTTTTTGTTTTTCTTCAATCGAATCATATAATTTTCATACGGATTTTCAACCAAAAACAATAAATAATTATGGCTACAGGACAAATAAATTCTAACGCTACAGAAGCATGGGCAGGCAAAGTCTCTCCTTTCTCGGCGAGCTATGGCAAACTTGCTATGTGGTTTTTTCTGCTATCAGATGCGCTAACTTTTGGCGGTTTTTTAGCATCACTCGGTTTTGCAAGACACTACTACAATGGCGAATGGCCAATTGGAGAGGAGGTTTTTCACTCTTTTCCTTTTTTAAGTGGGCATTTTCCGCTCATGTATGTTGCATTCATGACTTTTGTGTTGATTATCTCTTCGGTAACAATGGTTTTGGCTGTTGAAGCTGGGCATAGAAAAGATCAGAAAAATGTGGTGAAATGGTTATTCGCAACCGTCTTGGGTGGTGCGCTTTTTTTGGGTTCACAAGCATGGGAATGGTCTCACTTTATTCATGGCTCTGAGTTCGGAAAAGTTTTATTGCAAGACGGTTCTTGGGCAGTTAGCCAAAGCGAAGGGCATGGAACAGATGCAAAATTAACTGCGCTTAAAGTTGTAGAAGCACCCACGCAAGGTGGAACCTACAAATTAGGTGAGGTAATAACAGGGCAGCAAGCAGAAAATTTATACGCTGAAAGGCTTAGTGCAAGTGCAGACAACATTGTGAAAGGTGCAGATTTGCAGGGCAATGAATACGGTCCACAAGCCTATTCTAACTATTTCTTTTTTATCACTGGTTTCCACGGTTTGCACGTTTTATCAGGTGTTATTTTAAATATTATCATTTTATTAAATGCAATAGCGGGTGTTTACCAAAAACGTGGGCACTACGAAATGGTAGAAAAAGTAGGGCTTTATTGGCACTTCGTGGATTTGGTTTGGGTGTTTGTATTCACCTTCTTTTATTTGATTTAACCTTAAAACTAAAATATCATGGCACACAGAGATGATTTAATTGTAAATGATGCGTATGCTTTACACGCACAACATGGCGAGGAAGAGGGCAAAAAAGTGCGCAGTAAAATCTGGAAAGTAACTGCATTATTATCCATAGTTACTTTTATAGAAGTGATGATGGGCGTTTTTATCAAACAAACATCTGAGGCTTGGCATTATGCGAAATGGACTTTTATTGCGCTGACTATTTTAAAAGCGGGATATATTGTTATGGTTTTTATGCACTTAGGGGAAGAAAAAAAGAATTTGCGCAGGTTTATTCTGTATATTTATTACGTTTTGATTATCTATCTTGTTGCCATTCTAACCATTGAAGCAGTAAAGCAAAATCATAAACTTACGGAATTATTCTTCTAAAATGAAAAATAACCAAAAAATCGCCTGGATTATATCAGTATTACTACTGTTTTTTCCGGGCGTTCTTTTTATCTATTTAGGTAAAGGAAAGCATAATTTCTCAAAATTGCCTATTGTCGGAACCATGGCATTTCCAAAAGGCAATGTGCTTCCTACTTACGTGCCATTGGACAGCACTGAACTAGAAAACAAAATCTTGGTTTTAGAATTCGTCAAAGAAGAAAGTAGAGCAAGGCATATTAGTGATAAACTAAAACGAATTCCTAAAATTCGCATCATATCATACATAGCCCAAAATGAAGTTTCACGCTTTGAGGATTTTATAAACAGAAGCAAAGCAGATTTTGTACATTGGCAATTTGTAGCCATTGATAGTGCTATATTAAATAAAGAACTTGATAAAGCACGTGTAGTAAATGCGAGCAATTACTTTATTTTATATGATCCAAAAGGGCAAATTAGAGGCACCTACACGGATATGGATAGAAAAAAAATTGAAGAAGATGCACGATTATTGGTCAAAGAATATGGCAAAAAGTAGTTTCTATTGGGTGTTTGCGCTTTTTTTGGTGGTAGCTTGTCAAGTGGAGCAAAAAGGCTTGCCTATACTTGGTCCCAAAACCGTTGTGCAAAAAGCCATAGATGGCTATAAAATTGGAGATACCATGTATCATCAAATCCCTTATTTTGCGCTCATCAATCAAGAAGCGGATACGGTGGGGAGTGATTTTTTAGACGGGAAACCATATATTGCCAATTTCTTTTTTGTAAATTGCCCAAATATATGTCCAGCCATGACAAGCAATTTATGGAAAATAAAACAAAACTTGCCCGATGATTTTCAAATGGTTTCTTTTACGGTAAATCCAGAAAAGGACAGCCCAGAGGTGCTAAAAAATTACGCAAATAAATTTAATATAGATACCAAAAACTGGACTTTTTTTACGGGGGACAAAACAGAGATATACGAATTGGCGGCGGAAGGCTATTTTATGCACGCACAAATGGATAGTTTAGCTCCGGGCGGTTTTTTGCACAGCAGTCAATTGATTTTGATTGACCAAAAAAGCAGAATTAGAGGTTTATACGATGGATTAAATCCAGAAGATTTGGAAAAATTAACCCTCGACGCAAAAAAACTGCACGCAAAGTAAATTTGTGTATTATTTTTTTGTAATTTTGCACACCTAAATTAAACCATTCTAAAAAAGTACCACGAAATGCCCTATCTATTTACCTCCGAATCCGTTTCAGAAGGACACCCCGACAAGATAGCTGATCAAATTTCAGATGCCTTATTGGATAATTTCTTGGCTTTTGACCCACAGTCAAAAGTAGCTTGTGAAACTTTGGTAACCACAGGTCAAGTTATTTTGGCTGGCGAAGTGAAATCGCAGGTTTATGTGGACGTGCAGAGCATTGCCAGACAAGTTATTCGCAAAATTGGCTATACCAAAAGTGAATACATGTTTGAAGCAAATTCTTGTGGCGTTTTATCAGCGATACATGAACAATCGCCAGATATAAACAGAGGTGTTGATAAATCCAACCCCGAAGAACAAGGTGCAGGAGACCAAGGCATGATGTTTGGTTATGCCAGCAATGAAACTGAAAATTACATGCCCTTGGCTTTAGAGTTGGCGCACAGCATATTGCGAGAACTTTCAGCAATACGAAGAGAAAACAAGGAAATAACCTATTTAAGACCAGATGCCAAAAGTCAAGTTACCATAGAGTATGACGACAACAATAAGCCTTTGCGTATAGATACGATAGTTGTTTCAACCCAACACGATGAATTTATACAGCCCAGCGCAGAAACCGCAGAGGCAATTGCCAAAGCAGATACGGCAATTTTAGATAAAATCAAACAGGACATACAAAATATTGTAATTCCCCGTGTAGTTACAAAATTACCCAAACACGTGCAAACCCTTTTTAATGGTCAAATTAAGTATTATATAAATCCTACTGGCAAATTTGTAATCGGTGGTCCTCACGGAGATACAGGTTTAACGGGTAGAAAAATTATTGTGGATACTTACGGCGGAAAAGGTGCGCATGGAGGGGGTGCTTTTTCAGGCAAAGACCCTTCAAAAGTAGATAGGTCGGCGGCGTATGCAGCTCGGCATATAGCCAAAAACTTGGTGGCGGCAGGCGTAGCTGACGAAATTTTGGTGCAAGTGTCTTATGCGATTGGCGTTGTAGAACCTACGAGCATTTATGTAAACACCTATAATTCTAGTAAAGTAGGCTTGCATGATGGCGAAATTGCCAAAAAAGTGGCTGAAATTTTTGACATGCGCCCAGCAGCCATAGAAAAAAGATTAAAACTGCGCAATCCCATTTACCAAGAAACCGCAGCTTACGGACACATGGGTAGAACACCGGAAATTAAAAAATTAAATTTTGTCTCTTCCGATGGAAAATCTATAGAAAAAGAAGTAGAAACATTTACTTGGGAAAAACTGGATTTCGTAGATAAAGTAAAACAATCCTTTCAAATAAAATAAGAAAAAACGCAACACATTGTTGCGTTTTTTTGTAATTTTGTCGCAGATTTTATCGTGTATGGTACTTATTCGTAGCTTCATTGGACTCTTGTGGTGCATTGTGTTTTTCTTTACAGCAGTTATCTGCTCTCTGCTTTTATTCAAACCAAAAATTGCCATTGTTTGGGGTAAGACTTTTTGGGCACCTATTTTCAATTATCTAGTCGGCGTAAAAGTAAGCGTGGAAGGTTTGGAAAATGTGCCAAATGGTGAAAAACCCTTTATTGTTTTTGTCAATCACCAATCTTACATAGATATTCCTGTGTGTCTAGAAGCCATTCCCAATGATTTGTATTTTGTACTCAAAGAAGAACTAAGGCACATGCCCCTGGTAGGTTGGTTTAGTCGCTATGTGGGTATGGTATTTGTGTCCAGAGAAAATAGTCAGAAAGCAAAGAAGAGTTTGGAAACGGTTGCTCAAATTATACGAGCAGGCAAACACGTACTCATTTATCCAGAGGGCACCAGAAGTGAAGACGGCAAAGTAGGCAAAATAAAAATGGGCGGTATTAGCTTAGCCAGCGCAGCGCAAGTACCTATTTTACCTGTTGCCATAGACGGCACGCAAGTGTCGCAAAAGAAAGGTGGTTTTTTAATTAAACCCGCAAAAGTCCATGTGCAAATTGGCAAAGCATTTTATGTGCCTGAAATTATCAATGAACAAAATGTTACGGCTATAAGAACAGATGTCCAGCAAACTTTGGAAAAATTGCACAAAATAGCCATAGAAAAAAACAAACAATGAAAGAAGTTTGGTCTATATTGCGATACGAACTGCAAAAAGATTTTAAACAAAGTTATTCTTTTTTAGGCATTATTTTGTACCTAATCAGCAGCATTTTTGTGTGTTATTGGTCTTTTCAAGCAGGATTAACCGCCGTTACTTGGAATGCTATTTTTTGGATTTTAAGCGTATTTTTGTCCATACAAACCGTGCAAAAAGTTTGGCATGAGGACAGAAAAGAAAAAATATATTTGTATTTACTCGTGCAACCTTTGCATTTGTTTATTGGAAAACTGTTGTACAGCCTTGTCTTGAATAATATATTGGTTGCCATCAATTTTTTGCTATGTTGGAGCCTTTTGGGCGAAGATATTATGCAACAAGCACATATATGGGCTTTTTTGTCCGTTTTGGCACTGGGCATTTCGGGCATGACCATTGCCTTTAATTTTGTGGCTTCTATTGGTGCGCAACAGGCATCGGCTAGCAGTTTTTCAGCCATTTTAGGCTTGCCAATCGTTTTGCCCTTGCTCAGTGCCACTGTGCAAAGCGCAAAATTAGCCATACAAGGTTTTGATTGGCTCGTGATTAACCCCAGCATAATCAACATGTTGGCATTGAGTAGTTTGTCCTTGGGACTGAGTTTAGTATTATTTCCTTATATTTGGCAAGAATGAATCTATTAAATCCAAGCTACAAAATAGTGGCTGTTGTGTTGCTGGCATACACCTTATTTTATGGCTTAAAAACGCCCTTGGCACCCAGTGTTTACAAAGTGCAGAGCAGTATCAATGCAGATGCTGTCGTTTTAGACATTGAACTGTATAATTTAAATGCACACAACAGCACGATTGACCTCTATTTGGAAGATGACGGGGACAAATGGCAAGCAAAAAGCATAGCTATTTTAGACGCTACACACGTGCAAGCAGTTTTTGAAAAACAAGCAAGAACAAACAGAACCCAAAATCTTTTTTTGACCTATCAAAGCGCAAACCTAGGGGGTAAAAATAGTTTTTTGAATGCCATTCAAGTGCCTATGGCATATTTGCAAAATGAAAATCAAATTGCCACAGCAATAGAAAAAAGCACAGAATGGCATGAAGGCATGCAGGTATTTCCATTTAGAGAACAATTATACGAAACCATTCGCAATTTATTTTTTCACGTGCCTATGTGGTTTGTGATGTTGTTTTTATCCGCTATTTCTTTATATTACAGCATATCTTACCTCAAAAATCCAAGTGTGCGCAAAGATATGATAGCATCACAAGCCATTAAAGTAGCCGTTCTTTTTGGGGCACTGGGCTTGGTAACGGGTTCTATTTGGGCACGCTTTACTTGGGGAAGTTTTTGGGTGAGCCAAGATGTGAAACTCAACGGCGCAGCGATTAGTATGCTTTTGTACTTGGCTTATCTTTGGCTTAGAAGTGCAACAAAAGACGATTTATCTAGGGCAAAACTCAGTGCGGTGTATAATATTTTTGCCTTTACTTTGATGATGGTATTTATGATGATTTTACCACGCATGCTGGATTCTTTGCACCCCGGAAACGGCGGAAATCCTGCATTTAGCAAATACGACCTAGATAGCAGTTTGCGTGGTGTGTTCTATCCCGCTGTGTTGGGCTGGATTTTGCTGGCTATTTGGATTTTAGAAATCCGCATACGCCTTTGTAAAATTAAGCCCTCTGCGAAAAGTATTTATGGAAAATAGTTTTTGCAAAAGTGAAATCTGAAACCCACAGCATACCCAAGTATGTGAGGATTGGAAGATAAGATTTTGTGAAAAATATGAACCAGAAATGCTTTTCACTAGGGCTTAAATCAACCAATCATAGTATGCGCCTTAGGATACATAAATTTATTTTGGGTAGCGTCATTCACAAGCATAAAAGCAATTAAAATAGTGCCTGTACGCCCCAAAAACATCGCAAAAATAAGAATGCACTGACCCGTTGTGGACAATGAATTGGTAATACCTGTGGAAAGCCCTACGGTATTAAAAGCCGAAAATGTTTCAAATAAAAGGTCTAAGAATTGTATTTGTCCAATATCCACCAGCCGATTCTCCGATAAAGACAAACAGAAAGCCAGCGTAAAAATGCAAACAATAAAAAAGAAAAAAGTAGAAAAAGCCCTATAAATCAAGTCAGCAGGCAAAGTGCGCTTGAATAAAATCACATGATTTCTACCACGAATAGCCGATGCCACAGAAGCACCCAGCAAAGCAAATGTAGAAGTTTTCATGCCTCCCCCCGTTGAACCTGAAGAAGCCCCAATGAGCATCAAAAATAGAAAAAATAACAGTGTGGATACATGCAAACTCGCAAAATCAACCGTATTAAATCCCGCCGTGCGTGCCGTAATAGACTGAAACAAAGAAACCACCATTTTGCCAACAAAAGAATGGCTTTTTAGACTGCGGTCGTATTCCACCGAAAAAAATACCGCAAAGCCAATAATCACCAAAAAGATAGAAAAGTACAAGGCGATTTTGCTTTGAAAAGCCAAACCTTTCCACGGTTTATCCATGCGTTCTTTGATGTTGCGCAAGCTGAAAATATCAAAAAGTGCCACAAAACTCAAAGAACCTAGAAAAATAAGCAAGGCAATCACCAATTGAAAACTATAATTTGTTCTGATACTGGTTGCATAAAAACCCCCATCAAAAATGGAAAGTCCCGCATTGTTAAAGGCAGAAACCGCATGAAACCAAGCGTTAAATATTCTATGCTCGGTGTCTCTATACAAAACAGGGTCTTGTAAAAAATACAAGAGCACCGTGCCCGTAAGTTCCACCAAAGTACCCCACAAAAAAACCTTGGGCAATATTCCCCGAGAACTTGCTAAATTGTCTCGGAGCATAATATCTTCTATAACAGGGTGTTGCTTGACGCCAACCCCTAATTTTGCCATGAGCAAAATAAAACTGCCAAAAGCCACAATGTTAATCCCACCAATTTTCATCAGCAACAAAAGCACAAATTTACCTTTAAAACTCAATGCCGTGGCAACATTTATCGTGCTTAGTCCCGTTACACAAGACGCACTGGTGGACATAAACAGCGCATCTACAAAAGAAAGTCCTGGTCTTCCTTGCGCCGTCATTTCCGGAAGCATGAGCAAGGCTGCGCCTGAAAAAATCAAAGCCACAAAAGCAAGCAAAAACAAAGCCGCTGGGTGCAACCTAAAATAAGGCACCATGCGAGATGTACGCAAGGCTTTGTGCAGTATAATCACCAAAAAATATACTTGTATGGCTAATGCAGTAAAACCCGAAAGCACCTCTGCGTGGATACCCAAAAGTTCCAAAAATCGCAGAAACAGCAAATCGCCTGTTAAATTATAAAATGTGCCCTCCACAATTAAACACAGGGTGAGCAAGGTTTCCGTTAAATTCTCTTTGAGAAAATCCCAAAAACGCAAGGTATAAAAAGCCTTGACAAAAAAACTCAATATAAAATACGTAAATGCCGCCGAAGTAACCGTAAAGAAAAAATCTTCACTATCCTCGGTTCTTGCCATGCCGTGGTAATCTATGATAGAATACAAAACCAGCAAGGAAAACAGCAAATAAAAAACCCGCAGTATTCTATTTACCCAAACCTCTTGGTGATACACCATGAGTTTGATGTACTCTTTAATTTCATTGAAATTTGGCTTTTTCATAGCGCATGATTTCTGCTTTAAGTTGTTCTTTATCAATAGGCACAACACCCAATTGTTCGCAAACCAAGCCACCCGCTAGGTTAGACCAAGATGCCAAAGTGGTATTATCCAAACCCAATGCCAAACACAAAGTAGCCACGCTAATCACCGTATCACCCGCACCAGAAACATCTGCAATATTGCGAATATGCGCCGGCAACTGAATAAATTTATCCGCTTCCGATAGGATTACGCCCTGTTCCGACAAAGTCAGCAAAGTTTTCTGATTGCCCAAACGTTCCTGCAAAAGCGCAATGGCTTTTTGAATGCTTTGCACATCGTGTTTGTTAATATCCACCTGCAAACCCTCTTTCAATTCTTTTAAATTGGGCTTGAATAAAGTCGCTTTTTGATACGCAAAAAAGTTATTTTTTTTAGGATCCACAGCCGTAGGAATATGTCTAGCCTGTGCCAGTTCCAAAATAGCAGATATGGTTTGTTCCGTGAGCACCCCTTTGTTGTAATCTTCCAACAAAATCACATCAATTTTTTGGGTGTCGCACAAACGGGTGATTTCCGCAATAAGCAATTGCGCCATCTGCGCATCTATATCAAAATGGTCTTCCCTATCTATGCGCAAAAGTTGTTGGTTATTCGCCAACACCCTTGTTTTGCAGGTTGTTTTGCGTTTAGGGTCTTGCAAAATACTTGCCGTACTGAGTTTATGCTTTTCAAGGAGTGCGAGAAAATCCACAGCCGCATCATCTTGCCCAATCACACTGCACAAAATGGGGTTAGCACCCAAACTTTTTAGATTTAACAGCACATTCGCTGCACCGCCCAATCGTTTTTCTTCGCTTTCAAAGTCAAACACAGCCACAGGTGCTTCGGGAGAAATGCGAGAAACACTACCAAACTGGTAGGCATCAATCATCACATCGCCCACCAAAAGCACATTCAGCGCAGAAAATCGCTCAAAAATTTCGTTGATATTCACAAAAAAACAATTACACGGACAAAGTTAGCGCATTTTAGATTATTATGCAAGTATTTACCCCCAGAAATCACGCACATAGTGCGTTTTAATCCGCAGGCATAGCCTGTTTTAATCTGCTTCGCAGGCAAGACACGGTGGTGTAATCAATGGTTTTGTGTAGGGGTGTATGGCATACGCCCATGATGGATTTTGTATTATCAGACGACTGTAATTCCCTTTCAAATTAAGGGTGTTTCCAGCCCCAAAGGTTTTCACTTACTCACCAGGCGTGCTGTAATTCCCTTTCAAATTAAGGGTGTTTCCAGCGTGGCGCAAGCTGTATAGCTACGGCATTTAGCTGTAATTCCCTTTCAAATTAAGGGTGTTTCCAGCTTTTTCATATCATTTAATTTACAACAGGGGGCTGTAATTCCCACTCAAATACGGGGTGTTTCCAGCTGAATTATAACAATGCTTTCAACGGCAGGGCTGTAATTCCCACTCAAATACGGGGTATTTCCAGCTAAAACTCCGAAAATACTCTTCGTTCCTCAGCTGTAATTCCCTTTCAAATTAAGGGTGTTTCCAGCTTTTTTCGTTAAAAAGCATGATAAAAAACAGCTGTAATTCCCTTTCAAATTAAGGGTGTTTCCAGCCTGAATTTTTCGCTATTAAAGTGAAGTTACGCTGTAATTCCCTTTCAAATTAAGGGTGTTTCCAGCCGAGTTTCTATTTGTACTTGTTTTATATTGTTATTGCTTTGAAAATAATTTGTTAAAATATCCTCGCCACCTTTGAAAAAGCTATCTTCTTCTGATTTTTTCGTATCTAAATCACCTAAACCAAGATGCAAAGCACTATTCCTATATTTTTCTAGTGTTGTTTTATTTGTTAAGTTTGCGTTTTGTGTTATTTTAATGAAATCAATATATCCATTATTATCGGGTGTTAAGTTATTTCTTTCAATTACCTTTTCTTCAAATTTAAATATTTTTTCTACAAAATCAATACTGTCTTCTACATATTCATTCATTGCTTTTTTGATGGTTAATTCCTCTTTGGATTTATGCTCAAAATATACGGTATCTTGGTTCTTAAACATATCATATTCTAGTAGTTTTTTTATAAAAACATGTTTTTCTTGCCCCCTATGTCTGTTATAAGTTGATGCTTGAAAAACAACAAACTTTTTATTTTGAG
>CANHHI010000006.1 GCA_947460225.1 Flavobacteriales bacterium | reverse complement strand
CGTTTTTTTGCAAGTATTCATTTAATTGTTTATCTTTGTGCCTATATGTTGTTTGCGGATTTGGTCGGGCAAGAATTACTCTCGGCGCATTTGCGTTCGCTACTGGCGCAGAATCGTGTGGGACAAGGGCATTTGTTTTTTTCTGCCCAAGCGGAAGCCTTGCCTTTGGCATTGGCTTTTGCCCAGTATGTGCATTGCCAAAATCCTAGCGTGGCAGATGCTTGTGGCAATTGCCAATCTTGCAAGATGCACCAAAAAATGCAACACCCTGATGTATATTATAGCTTTCCAGTGGTGCAGGAGGCGAGCACCAGAACGTCTTTGTCGCAACTGGACTTGTTTCGCAAGCAAGTTTTGGTAAATCCATATCTGTCTTTGCAGGCTTGGAATGAAGCCTTAGACGGCGCAAAAAAACAGGCTTTGATTAGTGTGCATGAAAGCGTGGAGCTTTTGCGGTTTTTGCAATTGAAATCTGTTTTAGGGGGCTATAAAATCGTGCTTGTTTTTGGCTTTGAAACCTTGAATATTGCAGCTGCCAATAAACTTTTAAAATCTTTGGAAGAGCCCGAAGAAAAAGTGCTTTTTTTGCTCGTTGCAGAAAATTTGGAACTTGTTTTGCCGACTTTGCGCTCTCGTGTGCAGTTGCACGTTTTGGAGCGGTTGAGCTTGGAAACACTTACCCATGCACTTTTGGCACATACCCAAAGCCAAGAAGAGGCATTTTTATTGGCGCAAAGCGCAGATGCGAGTTATACGAAAGCCTTGGAATTGTGCCAAGTGCAAAATAAAGACCAAAACTATTTTGCGCAATTTACTGCATGGATGCGTATATGTTTTAAAAAAGACGTTTCGGCGCTGGTGCAGTGGGTGGATCAAATGGCAGGCGAGGGCAGGGAAACCCAAAAAGAATTTTTGCGCTATGCTTTGCGCATGTTTCGGGCGGCGGTTTTGCAAAATTATGCGCCCAATGCGGAAATTATGCCCTTGCAAGGCGAACAACAAGTATTTAATGCTAAATTTGCACCGTATATTCAAACAAATAATATTATTCCATTTCAGCAAGCCTTAGAAAATGCACACCAAGATTTATTGCGCAATGCGCATGCCAAAATTTTATTTTTGGATACTTCTTTTCAGCTTTTCAAAGCCTTGCATAAACCTTAAAACCAAACATTATGGCTTGTACAAGTTGTGCCACATCAGATAAAACAGGCGTACCCAAAGGGTGCGGGAGCCAAGGAACGTGTAGTTCTGGCGGTTGCAATAAATTAGGGGTTTTTGATTGGCTCGCAGGCATGCGCTTGCCCCAACATTACGCCGATAAAACCCATTGGGTGGAGGTGCGTTTTAAAAATGAACGCAAAGAAATATTCGCCAATCCCTATATTCCTAATTTGTTTCCAGGCGAATTGATTACGGTAGAAGGCGACCATGGCTATGATATTGGGCGTGTGTCGCTCACGGGGGAGCTCGTGCGGGTGCAGATGAAAAAGAAAGCCATAGACCCTGAACGGCATAAACTGCGCAAAATTTTGCGCCGAACAACGCCCGAAGAGTTTGAAAAATGGCAACAAGTGCGCCTTAAAGAAGAACAAACCATGCTCAAAACCCGCATGCTCGCCAAGGAATTGCGTTTAGAAATGAAAGTTTCTGATGTGGAATACCAAGCAGATGGGGCGATTGCGACATTTTTTTACATTGCCGAAGACCGAGTGGATTTTAGAGAATTGATCAAGGTTATTTCTGGCACTTTTGGCATTCGTGTGATGATGCGCCAAATTGGTTCACGCCAAGAGGCGGCAAAAGTGGGGGGCATTGGCAGTTGTGGCAGAGAACTCTGTTGTTCCACTTGGCTTACCGATTTTAGAACGGTAAACACGACAGCGGCACGTTATCAGCAGTTGTCTATCAATCCACAAAAATTGACGGGACAATGTGGCAAATTAAAATGTTGCCTCAACTATGAACTGGACATGTACGTGGAAGCTTTTGGCGATTTTTTGGAAATAGAAATTCCTTTGCTGACCCAAGAGGGCAAGGGGGTGTTTTTTAAAGCAGACGTGCTTAAAAGGCAGGCTTGGTATCATTTCACATCTTCCCAAGGCATTACGGCACTCTTGCCTGTGGAGCCTGCACTGGCAAAAACCATAGCTTCCTTGAACAAACAGGGTATTATTCCTGCGTCTTTGGAGGCGGTAAGGCAAGGGCATTTAGATGGGCAAGGACCTAAAAATCAATTGAGGCGTGAACACGGCAATGGGCGTTTTGACCCGCAAAAAACCAAAGAATTTATTTCTGCTGAAGCTGCTTTGCCAAAGCGAAAACCGTATAGAGGCAGGGAAAATTATAAAAAAGACGCAGGGGCTACGCAAAATAAAACAGACAGAGGTGGCGGGCGTTTCCGCAGAAATGATAGAGACACCAAACCCAAAACGGAATCTTAGTGTATGAAAAATATATTTTTTGTTAGTTTGTGCATGGGTATTTTTTGGCAATGCCAAAGCCCTTGTGTGTATGAAAAAAATGCGTCTATACCCAATCAAATCTGGCATAGAGACAGTGCGGTGTCTTTTACTTTTCAGGTGCCAGACCCGAGCAAAAATTATTATCTCAATATTAATTTGCGCCATGATTTGCAGTATCCATATCACAATTTAAATGTATTTGCGGATTTGACTTACCCCAATGGCAAAACCCAAAGGGATACGTTGCGCTTTTTGTTGCAAAACCCTGAAACGGGTAGATACACAGGCAAAGGCAATGCAGGGCTTTTTTTTAACCGAATACGCTATAAATTGTTTGAGGTTCAGCAAGCGGGCACGTACAAAGTGGTCTTTGAGCAAGCCATGCGTGATGAAAATCTTTTGGGCGTGGTAGATGTTGGCTTTTGTTTGGAGCCTGTGCGGTGATTGATTGGCGAAAAAGCTAATTTTAAGCAGTTTGTAAAATATCTTTGTGTAAAAAATAAATAAAATAACATGCCATCTAAACAAGAATTGTTTTTGGAAAGCTCTGACTTTCCTCTTTCTCTATCTGTATTTCTCAATGAGGATAATGTTTTTATAGAAATTCTTTCTAAAAAACACGTCAATTTTGTAAGTACTTATCCATTGTCTTCTTTTGTCATAGGTAAGGATTCTGCAAAAACTTGTTTGGTTTTTGATAGTTTTACAGATTTTGAAGCAAAAAAAGCTGATTTAGGTTCAAAAGTTACATTTTTGTGTTGTGATATTGCTCATCTGAATGGTTTAGAGGAGCAATATCAGGCATGGTGTGAACTTAGAAAGCATTGTGATTTTTTACTTATACGTGCATTTGCTTATGGAGATTTTTCTTTTCTGCATTATGACTTTACAATATATACACATGAATTGAGTTTTGTTTTTCCTGTGTATAATGTTGCAGGTTATTTGGAAAAATGTTTTGAAAATTTTATATCTTTTCCATACGATTTTGTTGAGTTTTTAGCGGTCAATGACGGTGCAACGGATCATTCTCGTGATGTTTTGCAGAAAATACAGCAAAAAGATGCACGCGTACAAATTCTAGATAAACCCAATGGAGGCTGTGCTTCGGCTAGGGCTTTTGGCTTGCGCCATGCCAAAGGTAGATATGTTGCGTTTATTGACCCTGATGATTTTGTAGAGCCTCAGTTTATTGAAAAATTACACATTCATGCTGTGTTTAGCCAATGTCAAGTTGTGCAATGTGGCTATAATCATTGCTACAATCAAACCAATCAAATTTCTGCTAATGTTGAAGACAAGCGTCTTACGCCGTTTTTTTGTAAACCTTATATTGCAGAAACTCCAAATTATTCAATATATGGAATTAATCAGTTTGGTATTTGGAGGCGTCTATATGCCGTATCTTTTTTAAAAGAAAATAATATAAAGTTTCACGAAGAAATTAAGCGTTTTGACGATTTACCTTTTTGTTTCGAAGTATTTTCTTTATGTACTTCTTTTTTAGCTATTCCAGATACCCTGTATAATTACAGAATAGACAGACCAGGTCAAGATACGTTAAGTACTCGTGATGAGCGGTTGTTTGTGCTTTTTGATATCTTTAATATTTTGAATGATTTTTATCATCAAGCAGACAATAAAAATGAAGGGGTTCTTAGTAATTTGTTATTGGCAAGAATGTCTTGCCATAGGTTTGGCTTGCAAGCAATAGAAAAAAAATTACTCAACGATTACATGGGGCGCATGTTTGATGATTTTAATATCCATAGACACGCATTTATGCAGTCAGTTTTGACTTTACGTAAACATTATGAAAAATTTTGGTCTAGTAAAATGCTTATGTTTTTTGGTATTGCCTTGCGTTGGAAATGGCTGGTTAAACTTGTTAATAAACGCTTATTTAAATAAAATTATTTCTTAAATAATGCTTAAAAATTACGATTATTTGATTGTTGGCTCTGGACTTTTTGGTGCTGTTTTTGCCCATGAAGCCACGAAAAAAGGCAAAAAATGTTTGGTGATAGACAAGCGTCATCATGCTGGGGGCAATGTGTATTGCAAAGATATTGCGGGTATTCAGGTTCATCAATACGGTGCGCATATTTTCCACACCAACGACAAGGGTATTTGGGACTATGTGAACCAATTCACGCCTTTTAATAGATATACCAACAGCCCTGTTGCCATTCATTCGGGCAAATTGTACAATTTGCCGTTTAACATGAATACGTTTTACCAAATGTGGGGTGTAATTACTCCGCAAGAAGCACAGCAAAAAATACAAGAGCAAGTCAAACAAGCCAATATTAGCGAGCCAAGAAATTTAGAGGAAATGGCTATCTCCATGGTTGGCACAGATATTTACGAGAAATTGATAAAAGGCTATACGGAAAAACAATGGGGTTGTTCAGCTAAGGATTTGCCTGCGTTTATAATCAAACGTTTGCCTTTGCGTTTTACATACGACAACAACTATTTTAATGACAAATACCAAGGCATTCCAGAAGGGGGCTACAATAAAATTATAGAGGGTCTGCTGCAAGGTGTAGAGGTGCGCTTGGGCGTTGATTTTTTTGCAGACCGCAATGAATTGGAACAGCTAGCAGATGAAATTGTCTTTACTGGTAAAATCGATGAGTTTTTTGGCTTTTCAGAAGGTATGCTTGCGTATAGGAGTTTGCGTTTTGAACATGCGCATTTGCAGATGGAAAATTTTCAGGGCAATGCGGTTGTTAATTATACAGAAAGAGATATTCCTTATACCCGCATTATTGAGCACAAGCATTTTGAATTTGGCACACAAGCGAGTACAGTTATTACCCGTGAGTATCCCGATGATTTTGCGGTTGGCAAAGAGCCTTATTACCCGATAAATGACAGTGTGAATAACAGTTTGTTTGCCAAATATGAAGAAATGGCGAGAAATACGCCCCATGTTATCTTTGGCGGTCGTTTGGCAGAGTATAAGTATTACGATATGCACCAAATTATTGGCAGTGCTTTGGCTAAGGTTAAACGATTTCTATCATAGGGTTATATATTTTTCCTGAGATATTCTATTTTGAGTTGACGCTGTAGACAAGTTAAAAACAAAACCTCCCGAAAGGGAGGTTTTTAAGTATTTTTGATTACAAATGTATCACTTCGCCATAAGCTGCCGCTGCCGCTTCCATCACCGCTTCGCTAAGGGTAGGGTGTGGGTGCATGGTTTTGATGATTTCATGCCCTGTCGCTTCTAGCTTGCGCAGAGCAACAATTTCGGCAATCATTTCCGTTACGTTTGCCCCCAACATGTGCGCACCAAGTATTTCCCCTGTTTTTTCTTCAAAAATCAATTTGACAAAACCGTCTTTGTTGCCCATGGCAGAGGCTTTGCCCGATGCCGAAAAAGGAAATTTGCCCACTTTGATTTTGTAGCCTTTCTCTTGGGCGGTTTTCTCGTTGTAGCCCACCGATGCCACTTCGGGCACGCAATAGGTACAAGCGGGAATATTTGTGTAATCAATAGGCTCTACGTGCAAACCTTTTATTTTTTCTATGCAAGTAATGGCTTCGCTAGATGCGACGTGTGCCAAAGCGGGGGTGGCAATAATATCGCCAATGGCGTAGTAACCAGGCATGTTGGTTTGGTAGTACGCATCAACTTTTATACGCCCTTTGTCTAGTGCGATGCCCACCTCTTCTAAGCCAATATTTTCTAGATTTGGCTGAATGCCCACGGCACTAAGCACGATTTCCGCTTCTATTTTTTCTTCGCCTTTTGCGGTTTTGAGTTGTACCACACAATCTTTTCCAGTGGTATTTACACCCATTACCTCGGTTTGCGTTAAAATTTCTATGCCTTTCTTTTTGTAGATTTTTTCTACGGCTTTTGACACTTCTTCATCTTCCAAAGGCAATATATTAGGCAAATATTCTACAACGGTTACTTTTGTGCCTAAACTGCTGTAAAAATAAGCAAATTCCATGCCTATTGCCCCAGAACCTACAATCACCATACTTTTGGGCTGTTTGGCTAAACTCATGGCTTTCCTATATCCAATGATTTTTTCGCCGTCTTGTTTGAGGTTGGGCAGTTCTCTACTTCGTGCGCCAGTTGCCAAAACAATATGTGTACCTTCTAAGGTCTCTTCGGTGTTGTCTTGTTTTTTTACCAGCACTTTTTTACCTGGTAGAATTTCCCCAAAGCCTTGAATAACTTCAATTTTATTTTTCTGCATTAAAAATTGTACGCCTTTGCTCATGCCAGCTGCCACATCTCTACTGCGTTTGATGATGGCTGAAAAATCTGCACGCAAATTTTCGGCAAAAATCCCGTAATCGCTTGCGTGGTTTAAGGTTTCAAAAACGCTGGCACTTTTCAGCAAGGCTTTTGTGGGAATACAACCCCAATTCAGGCATATTCCGCCCAAACTTTCTTTTTCTATAATGGCTGTTTTGAAGCCCAATTGTGCTGCTCTTATGGCTGCTACATATCCACCAGGACCACTGCCCAAAATGATTACATCGTATTTTTTCATGTGTTTCAAGATGATAATTGAAGGTTTTCTTTAACTTTATGCTTTCTTTAAAGATTTATTTAAGTAATTTAAATGATAGCCGACTTTGACATATTGTGTATGGTCTATGCCATATTTTGTGAAATGCAAAGAAAATCCAAGCATAAATTGCACATTCCATTTTTGGCTATTCATCAAACCTTGTAAGTCTATTCTGCCATATTGCGTGGCTTTGTAAAATTTATCGCCCCAGCGTAGTATGGCTGGATTATTTGCCCAATAATGCGTGCCAATTAACTTGACGTGCCAATAATGCACCGCCACATTGCTGAGTAAACCGTGAGAAATATGAAAATTATCCTCTAAGCCTCTATCCCTAAACGCACTTATGGCGTGTCCTGTGCTGATGTGCAACAATTTCAATTTACCCCAGTCTTTTTTTTCAAAACCAATGTTCAAATAATGCCCATAATTGTCTTGAATATAAGCATCATCAGGTTGAGGTTTGCCTGGATTTGCATTGTGAAACAAAGTAAGTGCATAGCCTAGGAAAAAATCTTTTATGTATTGTTTGCCTGTGATACCCGATAAAAAATTTTCCCTATCTCGGTCTGTTTGTCGGAGTGTCCAGTCTGTCCATAACGAAAAATAAGATTTTTTGCCATAAGCTAGGCGCAACAAAGCACCCTCTATGTTGGGTTTATAATACTGCAAAGTATCATTGAGTAAAAATCGTGGATTTTCATCTAGCCAAGGCGTTCTGGCAAACATACCAAACAAAAAATCTATTTGTAATTTTTCATTCAACACTTTTTTATGAAATTGATAATAAGCGATAGGCGCAATATCACCAACTCGTTTTCTGGAGCCAAATTCAAAGAGTGGATTTACCCCGATTTTGAAAATATGCACGGAATCTAAACTAATGCCAATGGTGGGGGCTAGGCGCAAGCCAAAAATAGTTTCTGGTGTTGTTTCTGAAAAGTTCATGTATTCCCGATTGTCAAAAAACACATCTGCGTTGAAATCTCCAATTAAATCTTGGGCTTTTGCAACGCTTTGGGCTACAAAAAATAGTGCAAAAACAGCCAAAAAACGGCGTAACCAAATATTCATATTGCAAAGATAACTTTTTTCAGCCAATATTTTTAATTCGCCAAGGTTTTGGATATAGGTTATTGCATCTGTTGTCTATATGCTTTACCCAACCTAGATTTAATCCTTGGTAGCATATTATTTGATAGCCTTTTTGCCCTTGGGTGGCTATGTGATTATCTCCCTGCAAATAACGCAAACTATCGGCTAATGCTAGTTCGTTTTTGGGTAAATTTATCTGTATATATTTTTCTTGTGCCAATGCAGATGCAGGGTGTACCACAAAATCATTGCCTTTGAGTTCGCCTAGGGGTATGCCCAGTTGCAAAACGTACAAATGTTCAATAAATGGGCTAATAGCTTGTATATGCTTGTCTGTTAAGGCAAAAATGCCCCCATTGCTATGTGCAAACGCTTTTTGCTCGGCGTACAGCGCAAAAGGCAAAGCGTTTTTATATTCTTTTAATAAACTATTTTGTTTTTTTAAGGTTTTTGCGTTCGTTTTTTCTTTTTTTTGTAAAAAAGACACAAAAAACCCTTCGCTTGCTGTGTGGTGTGGAAAAAAACGATAGCCGATGACTTCGCCCTGTTGATATATTTTGACTGCTTCTGGCACATCTTGCAATGCGAGAAAACAAATTTCATGTTGGGCAGCAAATTTTTCAAGCACTGCTTCATTTTCTAGCGCATTATGCGTGCAGGTGCTGTATATCAAAAAACCGTCTTCTGTTAAACTTTCCCAAGCATTTGCTAACAAATCTAAACTTCTTTCACAACATTGCTGTACGTTTTTCATAGACCAGTGTGTCAGGGCTTGTGGCTCTTTTCTAAACATGCCTTCTCCAGAACAAGGCACGTCTAAAATAATTAAATCAAAAAAATCTTTACAATATTTTGCATAATCGCTGATTTTATTGCTGGTAACCACCGTATTCGCTGAACCCCAGCGGTTCAAGTTTTCCCGCAAAATATCTGCCCTTAATCGTTCAAATTCATTGGCAAATAGCAAAAAGTTTCGTCCCGAAAAATAATCCAATGCGTGTGTGGTTTTTCCGCCGGGTGCAGCGCATGCGTCTAGGATTTTTATGGTTTCTTTGTCTTTTAAAAATTGCTGATAAAAAACTTCCAAAAACATAGAGCCCGCCTCTTGCACGTAGTAAGCACCCCCATGCCAAAAAGGGTCTTTGTAAAACTTTGGTCTTTCTTGTAAATAAAAACCGCTTGCACACCAAGGCACAGGCTGGTCTATGTTTAAATGCCCTAAGGAAGTGTATTTGTTGGTGTTGATGCGTAAACTTGTTGGGCTTGCCTTGTCCAAAGCCGATAGATATGTTTCGGTTTCTGCTTGTGGCAATACCGCTTCCAGTAGCCTTAGAAAATCCTTGGGTACTTGCATTAAAAATTCTTTAACACTTGATACAGCGCAGCCAGGGGCAAACCCATCACGTTGTAATAGCAACCTTCTATTTTGTGAATAGCCACTTGCCCAAACCATTCTTGTATGCCATAAGCCCCAGCTTTATCCAAGGGTTTGTAGTTTTCTACGTAATAATCTATTTCTGTTTGGGTTAAATGTTGTACCCACAACTTTGTTTTTTCCGTGTGTGTGATATGCTTATCTGCACTACACACGCAAATGCTTGTAAAAACTTCATGGGTTTTGCCAGAAAGTTTTTGGAGCATTGCTTTGGCTTCTGCCGTAGATTTTGGTTTTCCTAAAACTTCATTGCCTAAAACCACCAAAGTATCGGCAGTCATTAACAATTGATTGTTTGAAATCGCACCAAAGGCTTTTGCTTTTTTTTCCGCCAAATAGGCAGTAATTTCGTGTACGGGTGTGTTTATTGGATAATCTTCTTGGCAATCAATGCTTTGCACAATAAACGGCAAACCTAGTTGCGCCAATAGTTCTTTTCTGCGTGGCGAAGTAGAGCCCAAAATAATATTTTTGTCTTTTACAGCTTGCAAAGGGTGCATATCAGATGGATTTTATTTGTTCGTCTATGTGCCAGTTGTTTTGTGTACGCAAGGTTTTTTCTATGATTTCACGCACACAGCCCTTGCCACCTTCAAAAGGCGAAATGTAGTGGGCAATGTCTAAAATTTCTGTGGCTGCATTTTTGGGGCATACAGCCAAACCTACGTGTTTCATCACGGCATAGTCTGGCAAATCATCGCCCATAAACAAGGTTTCTTCACGGTTCAATTGATAGTCCATGGCGTAATCTTTAAAAACACTCAGTTTATCCCTTACGCTACCAAAAATATCTTTCACGCCCAAGTGTTCAAAACGCTTTTGCACCCATTCCGATGCGCCACCTGTTATAATCACTACTTTATAGCCTTTTTTTATGGCGTATTGCAAAGCATATCCGTCTCTTGTGCTCATGCTGCGCAACAATTCCCCATTGGGCATGAGCATCATGGTGCCATCGGTAAACACGCCGTCCACATCAAAAGCAAAAGTTTTAATGGTTTTTAGTTTGGCATTTATTTGTTCAGGGCTTAATAATCTCATGGCTTTCTGTGCTATTTTGGATTAAAATTTTATTGGTAATAAATTGATATACATCGTGGGCTTCGGGCATGTCGTGCAACAAATCCAAATGCTTTTGAATGGTGTAAAAATCCCTTCGGTGCGCAGGTCCTGTTTGTGCTTTTTTGGGTTCTAGTGTTTCCAGTTTAAGCAAAGTTTCCTCCATGAGCGGAAACAATAAATTAAAGGCAACGCCATACTTTTTAGTGATGTCAAAAGCAATTTGGTATAGGTAATTGCTTAAATTATTTGCCACAACCGCAGCTGTGTGCAAAGCAAGCCTTTGTTCACTGTCCATATACAACGGGCGTGTTTTAATAGAGCGTGCCAGCTCAAAAAGTTCGTTTTGTGTGCCTTTGGAATTTGCTTCTATACAAACAGGTACTTTTTTCCATTGCACGTCTTTGTATTTAGAAAGCGTTTGTAGTGGGTAAAACACCCCAGCGTTGTTGCGAAATATATTGAGCAAACTAAGCGGTGCAGAACCGGCAGTGTGTACCACCATATACCTGCCAAAAGGAACTTCCGTCGGCACGCCATATAATTTATCATCATTAACGCACAAAAATAAAAAATCGGCGTTGGGATTTAATTCTGCAATGTCGTCCACAGGGTTTGCACCGACTGCTTCTGCCAATGTTTTTGCATTTGTGAAAGTTTGGCTATATATATCCAAGATTTGGTGTCCAGCATGTTTAAATGCTGTAGCTAGCCGTGTTGCTACGTTTCCAGACCCTATAAAAGAAATAGTTGACATAAGTCGTTTTTTGCAAATGTAGCAATTTTTTAGGTTAAATGAAAAATATATGTTTAATTTTTGGCGTTTTTCTGTAACTTTTTGAACATGGCAATTATTGTGCCCACGCTGAGTATCAGCGCACCGAGCCAAACCAAGAAAATATAAGGAAATTCAACAGCTTCCATCACCAGGTATTCTTTTTCTTGCAACAAAATATGTATGCCATTCTGTTCGTTAAAGCCTTGTAAAGTCATTCTTAAATCTAGTTCGGGAATATTTACATATTGTGGCACAATTTCTCCTTCGGACAGCACGTATTTCAAAGTATCTTTAAAATTTTTATGCAAAGCATCTTGATTGCTACTGACTTGCATGGGTAGCAAATACACCCAATCTGTTTTTGAAAAGCCTATTTTTTCTTTTTCCAATGGGTTTTCAACGAGTTTCGCCTCTGAAAACGCAAACTGATAGGAGCCATAAACCACAGGTTTTATATCTTTAACGTCCAAAGATATAATATTTTCGTTGAATTTACTGGGGTTCATTTTGATGCTCAAACCCAAATTTTGCAAGGTATCTGGCAGAAAATTCACTTGTTTTTCGTTGTAAATCAAAACAAGCGGTTTGGCAAAATACTGCAAACGCTCGTCGTGTTTGTAAATAAACACCAAAGGTAGAAATGCCCCCACATCTGTTGCTTTGAGGCGCATAGTTTTTCGGTCTATGCTGTCCAAACTTTGCATTTCTCCACTGGATATGATAAAATCTTTCCAATGCACGGTATCTTTTTGGCGTATATCCACTTTATGACTTGGATAGTAAGTAATTTTGCGCCAAGCCATTTTGTTTTGTTCCAAAAGACTTTCGTTTTCTTGGCTTGAAAAATCTGCGTATTTGATGTAGGTAAAAATATCTTTGTCTAAAAAATGTGCAGAGGACGGCTCCGCCACGTTTCCAAATTTTGGATTGAGTTGCACAAAAGGACTGAGCGCAAAAAGACTATCTTTGGGTTTTTGCATTCTAAAAGGTGCAAAAGCATAAAAAGCTGTGCTATCCAATGGCATTTTTTGCCAATTTAAGCTGTCTTTATCGGGATTTTGCGTGGCAATTATATCATGCTTGGCTTGATACATAGCATTTTGATAACGCACTATGTCTTGTTTTTTGTAGGTTTGCGCTTCTTTGCTAAAATAAACAATGTGGTAATACACGTTTATCTTGTCCAAAGAGGCGGTTTTTTTTTGGTAAGACACAAAATAATCGCCCATTTCCAACGTGTCTTTTTTGGAAAGCAGTATATTTTTATCGTTTTTAAAGTCTTTGTCTAAGGTGCTTAATTCAATGCCTTGTTTGTTTTGCGAAATGCTTTTTTGTTTAGCCATAGAAATAATAACGCCGATGATTAAAACCGCAAATCCAATATGTGCCAAGGAAGAACCCAAAGTTTGAGGCGCACGTTTGATGTATTCCACATTGGCGTAAACTGCCAAAATAGCAGAAAAAAGAAGCAAAATATAAATGATTTCTGACAGTGTAAAATCAAAGTAATAGCATAAAGCCGTAACAGACATTGCTGCAAGCAAAAATATCCCCAAAACTTTGTTTTGTATGGTTTTTAGGTTTGTGGCTTTGTATTTTAATATTTGCCCTATTGCCATAGCGACCAACACGAAAATAAAAAACAAAGCCGTCCAAGGATTGTAAAAATCGTGTCTCTTCCCGATTTCTGTGTAGGCATCGTATTTTGTGCCTAGTATTTTATTCCAAACAGGTATAGAGGTTACAAAACAAATGAGAAAACTGCTAGCCGTGAGCATTAAAGCACTTAAAAAAATCCAAAATTCTTTGCTATGCAAGGCATCTTCTTCGGTTTGGGGATAATACTTTTGCGCTCTAAATAAATAAATCAAAGCTAACCCCAAAGAAATGCCTACGGTAATGGTTTCCTTGGGGGTGTTCCAAAGCTGGTCTGGCAAAAATATTTGAAGCAAAAAAATACACACGCTCGCTAGGCAAATTTCTTTTTTGAGGGATTTGTCAAACACCAAAAAGTATAGCGATAGACCTGCAAAACTTATCAAAAACCAAAAAAGTTGTGTCAATAAACCTTCGCCTGTAAAAGAATGCACGGAAGATTCGCCCAAAATGCCACTGCGTGTCAAAAACGTGGCGTAAATCATACCCAAAAAACTTAGGGCAAACAAAAATATTGTTGCAAAAACGCTTTTTTTTCTATTTTTGACCACCAGGAGCAAATGCGCTGCACCCAGCAAAATGAGCCATGGAATTAAAATGGCATTTTCTACGGGGTCCCAAGCCCAAAATCCGCCAAAACTCAGCGATTCGTAAGCCCATGCACCACCGAGCAAAATGCCAATACCAAGCACCAAAACCGCCACAAAAGACCAAGGTAGGGCAGGTTTTGCCCATAAAAATAATTCTTTCTGCCAAAGTGCCGATAAACTATACGCAAAGGGCACTGCCGACAAAGCAAAGCCCAAAAATATGACGGGCGGGTGTATGGTCATCCAATAATTTTGCAAAAGCGGATTTAAACCTTGTCCGTCTTGAAAAGCGGGGACTTTTTGCAAATAATCCGTCAATTGACTCCAAGGCAGGGGAACATTTTCCTCCAATTCACGGATAAGCGCAAAGGGGTTTGTGCCAATTTTATAGTCGAAACAATACACGCCCAAAAGCATGCTGAGTAAAAAACTTTGCACCAAGAGCAAAAAAAACAAAACGTAAGATTCCTGCGTTTTTTCTGTTTTCGCCAATACCAAACTTACCCAAGCACCCAAAAAAGCCCACAAAAGCAAACTGCCTTGTTGCCCACCCCAGAAGGCTGAAAAAATGTAGCGCAGTGGCATTTGCGTTGAGGCATGTTTCCAAATGTAGTCAATCTCAAAGTAATGATGCACAAAAGCCCATAAAAGCATCAGAGATATGGTGCTAGTCGCCAGCACGTGCAGGTACAAAAAATACCTTGCCATTCTTTTTGTGTGCAAGGTTTTTGTGCTTAGATAATAGCTCAGTCCAGCAAATACTGCACTTATAAAAGCCAATTGGGTCACTAAGTACCCAATTTGCACAAAACTTGTATGTTCCCCAATGTATGTATTCATACTTATTTCCAACAGTCTATCCCGTCTTCTTCTTTGCCTAAAGTTTCTTTTGATTTAAACACTGGATTTTTGCCGTGTTTGTATTGTGCTACATAATCTTTAAAAACCAATAAAGCCTTTTTATGTAGGGCAAACAGGGCAATAATGTTAATAATTGCCATAAGTCCCATGAAAAAATCTGCAAAATCCCATACCGTTTGCATGGCTGTAATGGCACCAATAAACACGGTAAAAACCATTGCCATGCGGTACACAAACACCGCAATTTTGTTATTTTTACTTAAAAAACGAACGTTCATTTCTGCGTAAAAGTGATTGCCTAAAATAGAGGAAAAAGCAAATAAAAACACGCATAGTGTAATGAATGTATATCCCCAATCGCCCACTTGTTCTGCCAAAGCGGCTTGCGTGAGTTGTATGCCTTTTAAACCACTGTTTACGCTGCCAGAAATCAAGATTAAAAATGCAGTACAAGAACAAATAATTAAAGTATCCACAAAAACACCCATGGTTTGTATAAATCCTTGTTTTACAGGGTGGCTTACTTCTGCTGAAGCACCAGCGTTTGGTGTGCTGCCCATACCTGCTTCGTTGGAAAACAAACCTCGTTTAATACCCATGGTTAATGCTTCTTTAATCACGGTTCCAGCAATACCACCGACTATACTCTTAATACCCAAAGCACTGCCAATAATCAATTTAAAAATGCCCGGAATTAAAGGTAGATTCTTAGACAATACAAATAAAACAGTAAAAATGTACAGCATCGCCATAATCGGCACAAGGTATTGAGAAACCTTTGCTACACGTTTGTCGCCCCCAAAAACAATTAAACTAGTCAATGCAAACAAAGCAATGCCCACATAAAAAGGAGAAATTTTAAAAGAGCCTTCTATTGCCCCAGCAATGGTGTTGGATTGCACAGAATTAAAGGCAAAACCAAAAGATGCAATGAGCAAAACGGCAAAAACCACGCCCAAACTTCTGCTTTTCATGCCTTTTTCTATGTAATATGCAGGACCACCCACATAAGTGCCGATTTTTGTTTTTTGTTTATACAGTTGTCCTAAAATATTTTCTACTAAACTTGAACTTGCCCCCAAAATTGCCATCACCCACATCCAAAAAATGGCACCAGGTCCACCTACGGTAATGGCGGTGGCAACGCCAGCTAAGTTGCCCGTACCTACACGAGATGCTGTTGAAATGGCAAAGGCTTGAAAAGAAGAAATAGCTTTTCCATTTTTTTCACCACTTTCCCCTAAAATTTTAACCATGTGTAGCAAATAACGTATTTGGGCAAAGCCAAAACGAATGCTAAAAAACACGCCTGCGGCAATGAGTAAAAAAATTAAGACATATCCCCAAAGCACACTATTGGCGAGGTCTAACCAAACTAAAATTTTTTGTTCCATAACAGTTGTTTTTGAAATTTGCAGGCAAGTTACGCATTCTTTTTCAAATAGCCAAATGCTTTTTCATAAATTTCGCCTACCAAAAAATTAGAGCCTGTAACCAATACTAAATCGGTAGTTTTTGCATTTTTTTGCGCAGCATAAAAAGCACGTGTTGCGTCATCAAAACATTGAACGGCAAAATTCATTGCCAGCATGCTTTCATACAGCAATTTTTCAGACAAAGCCCTGTTGTTTTTTGCCGCACTCACGTAATATTGCGCAGATTTAGGCATTTTTTCTAGCATTTTTTCTATGCTTTTGTTTGCAGAAAAACCAAGCACAATATGCAAATTTTCGTATTTTTCCTCTGCCAAAGCACGTAAGAGTGCGTCTAGTCCGTCTGCATTATGGGCAATATCAGCGATGATTTTGGGATTTTCTTGCCAGGTTTCATATCTGCCGTGCCATTGTGTTTGCGCAAAACCTTGCTCAATATGCTCATGTTGTATTTTTGTAAAATGATTTTGTTGTAATACCTGCAAAGCGGTATAAGCTGTTCTTTCATTTTCTTTTTGAAAGCTTCCTTTTAATGCGCTTTTGGGATACTTTTTTTGCGTATTTGGGTAAATAATTTCTGCATTTTTCTTGTTCGCTATTTGGGCAAATATTTTTTCCGTTTCCATTTGCCTTAGCCCAACCACAACAGGCGTATTTTCTTTAATAATCCCCGCTTTTTCTTTGGCAATGCTTACTATATCTTTGCCCAAAAGTTCGGTATGGTCTAAGGCGATGCGTGTAATAACACTCAGCACGGGGTTTATGACATTGGTTTGGTCTAATCTGCCACCCACGCCCGTTTCTATGATAGCCACATCTACTTTTTCTGTTGCAAAATAATCCCATGCTAGGAGCGTCATGCAAGCAAAAAAATTGGTTTGATGCGCTATGAGTAAATCTTGGTGTTGTTGGACAAATTCCGCAACTTTGGTTTGGGGTATTTTTGCGCCGTTCACACGAATGCGTTCGGTCAAATCTATTAAATGGGGCGACGTGTATAAGCCTACTTTATAACCAGCACTTTTCAAGACACTCGCCATCAAACTCGCCACAGAGCCTTTGCCATTGGTTCCAGCAATGTGAACAGTTTTGTAAAACTGATGTTTTGCGCCTAACAGCCTATCCAGTTGCTTAAAATTGTCCAAACCCTCGGTTTCATAAGCCAATTTACTTTTGCTTACAAACCTAACGGGGCGATTGAGCAAGAATTCCACAGCGTCTTGGTAACGCATGACTTTATCTGAAATTTAATATCACCGAACCGCTTGTTATGGATTCGCTGGACTTATCCCATTGCAAGGCTTTCACAATGCGTAAGGCTTCGTCCACCAAGCAAGGGTCTGAGGTATTGGTATTTTTGTGTTTGTAATTTGGTGTTGCACTCAAAGTTTTGCCCGCATCATTCACCACCGCATCTATAACCAACACACCTTTTGCGGTACATGGGCTTTTCAAACTCGGTGCGCTGATAATGCCTCGTCCATTTAAATCGCCTTCCAAGCCAAAACCATAATTGCCACTGCCCTTAGAACCGCCATTTTTACTATTTCCCGCACCATTTTGTTTGCTGTCCATCGTTTTTTCGCTGTCGCTGTCAAAATTTTCAGAATCATCAAATGCGTATTTTGCTTTTGGTGCGGCTGGTGCAGCTTCTTCTGTTGGTTTACTGCTGGTTTTGCTTGTCGCCACAGCAGAAGGGCTTTCTTGTGTAGCCACTTGACTTTTTACTTTGTTTGGTGTTTCTAGGGGTATATTTTTACTCGTTTCTTGTTTGTCTGTTTGTGTTTTTGCACTGGGTGCTTCTGGGTTTTCAGCTTGTTCTTTGGCACTCACTTTGGTGGTTCCATAAGCAACGCTTACAAAATTTAAGTCCAATTCATTTACTGTGGGGTGCGTAACTTGAAAAATAGGCAAAAACAACAATCCAAAAGCCATTGTGAGCATAATGCAAAAAGTCAGCCAAAAAGCAATCATTTGATTTTTTTTGTCAGACTTTCTTGTTTTGACAATTTTTTTCTTGGGATTTCGTTTTTTTAATGCCATAATCAAGAGTTACACTAGTTTTTCTGCTGTGTAGATAAAGCAACCGTCCACTGATGTTTTTTAATAATACTTAGGGCATACACCGTTTCTTGCGTAGCCACAGTTCTATCCACTACTAAAACCACATTCATTTTGTTTGTGCCTGTTGGTAGAATGTTTAACAATTCTTTTTCCAAATTTTCAGCAGGTATGAGTTTTCTGTTCACATAGTATTTGGTGTCTTTATCTATGGATACAGTCGCTTGTGCATTTGGCGTAGCGGCTTTTTGTGCTTCTTTTGTGCTGGGCAAATCCACCTGCATCTGTTGCGTGTTGGCAAACAAAGACAATACAATGAAAAATATCAGCAATAAAAACACCAAATCTGTCATGGAAGACATACCGCCTTGCACTTCTATTTTTTTTCTACCTTGCAAGCTCATAATTATTTTTCTGGATTTTCAAGGGCTTCAACAAATTCCAAAGATATATTTTCCAAATAATACACCGCTTTTGCAATTTTTGCCACCAAAGTATTGTAAGCAATAAACGCATAAATGCCCACAATTAAACCTGCTACGGTCGTTACCATGGCTTGCATAATCCCACCAGATAATTGTTGAATTTCCACTCCGCCCACACTCATTTGGTGAAAAGTGGTAATCATACCTATTGTGGTACCCAGAAATCCAATCATCGGCGCAACACCAGAAATGGTAGCAAGTGCAGATAATTTATCTTCCAATTCAAAGATTTCAATTTTCCCCGCATTTTCTAGCGTTAAACTCACGTCTTTAATGTTATGCGAAGCCTTTGTAATGCCTTTTTCTATCATGCGTGCATAAGGCGTATCGGCTTGTGCACATAAATTGCTTGCGCCGTCAAAGTTTTTTT
The DNA here is from genome assembly GCA_947460225.1 of Flavobacteriales bacterium. Lineage (GTDB taxonomy): Bacteria > Bacteroidota > Bacteroidia > Flavobacteriales_D > CANHHI01 > CANHHI01. The sequence continues at coordinate 6,296 of CANHHI010000006.1, read as the reverse complement.
GTTTCACGTATTTTTCTAGGTGTTCCATAAAACTTTCAGCACCTGTTGTCGCATTGCGAATGGCTAAAAATCTTTCTATGGACAAGTAAATGGCATAAGCCAATAGCAAAGTTAGGGGGATCATAATGTACCAACCACCTTGCCAGTACAAATCTAATAAGTTGATGTTTTCTACTGATGTTGTTTCCATAAATTTATTTTGTGATTGATTTTATTATAGCCAAATATAAACGCTAGCACCAGCAAAATAGCCAATGACAGCAAGCCAAGATATTTTTTTAAGATACCAGCCAAAAGGTATTTTTTCAAGTCCCATAACGGCAACCCCTGCTGCTGAACCAATAATCAGTGCACTCCCGCCTGTTCCTGCGCAATATGCCAAAAACTGCCAAAAACTGCCATTTGCCGCAAAGTCTCCGCTTGGGGCAATATCGTACATACCTTGCGTTGCCGCCACCAAAGGCACATTATCCACCAAAGCAGATAAAAGTCCAATAGCTAAATTGATGGCATGTATGTTGCCTAATTTATCGTCCAAAAATTGGGCAAGTGTGCGCAATGTGCCAAATTCTTGTAAAGCACCTACTGCGAGCAAAATACCTAGGAAAAATAAAACGCTTGCGGTATCTATTTTGCGCAAAACAGCAACTACACTCACTGGGTGTTTATCTTCGTGATTTTTACTGCGGTGCAAGATTTCTGTAATCAACCACAATACGCCCAAACTCAGCATCATACCCATAAAAGGAGGCAAATGTGTTAAGGTTTTAAATAGTGGAACAAATAGCAAACCAGCAACGCCTAGAATAAATACAAGATTTCTTTCAAAAGGAGAGGTTGGATTGGTATGGTGTTCAGAGCCTTCTGCTTTCAATGGTCTTTCCACTTCGCCTTTGAGTGAAAAAGAAAGTATGCTCAAAGGCACCAAAATACTTACCAAACTAGGCAAAAACAAACCTGTAATAATATTACCTGCATTTGGCAATTGCCCTTTTATCCAAAGCATAGTAGTGGTTACATCGCCAATAGGAGACCAAGCGCCACCAGCATTACAAGCAACAATAACCATGCCCGCAAACAACCAACGACTCTGTTGGTCTTTAATGAGTTTCCTCAAAAGAGAAATCATCACAATAGAGGTGGTCAAATTGTCTAATACAGCTGAAAAGAAAAAACTAATGATTGCAATAATCCATAGCAATTTTACGTTGCTTTTTGTGGTGATTTTATCTGTAATAATTGCAAATCCTTCGTGGGCATCTACCAATTCCACAATAGTCATGGCACCGATCAAGAAAAATAGTATTTCAGCTATTTCTTTTACATGATGACCCAATCCTTCTTCTATGCCGTGCGCATCTGCACCCGAAAAAACATAAAAAGCCCAACAAATTACACCTGTAATAAGCGCAAAAGCCGATTTATCAACTTTTAAAGAATGCTCCAAGGCAATGCCTAAGTATCCCAGTACGAATGCAAAAATTGCTAAATATTCCATAATATAATGTTTCTCTTATTTTAAGCCCAAAGTTAAAATAAATTTTTCAACATACGCACATGAATGGCATTTATTTTTTACCTTTGGAATTCAAAACTATTTTATGATGAAACACAACATGATTCAAAAAGCGTTTTATCGCTTTTCTTTTTTAGGTCTTAGCGTTGCTTTATTGGGTTCTTGCCAAAGTGCAGATACTAATTTGCAGACTACAGACGCTGTATTGGCAAGTGCTGATTTAACTGGAACTTACGAGTTTGTTGGCGACTTACCAAATAGCCAAGTAACTTGGGAAGGTTATAAATTCATTGGGGGCTCGCATTACGGCTTTGTGCAATTTAAAGACGCTGTGTTTTATGTAGATGATGCGGTTAAACTTAAATCAGGGCATTTTGTGGTGGATATGCAAAGCATTTCGGTGAAAGACTTAGAGCCTGGAGATTATAACGACAAACTGTTGGCGCACTTAAAAAATGATGATTTTTTTAGTGTGGATAGCTTTCCGATAGCTGCTTTTGAAATTACACATGTAGATTATGTAGATGGAGAATTTAATGTTCAAGTTGAGGGCAATTTAACCATAAAAAATGTAACAAAAGCCGTTGCTTTTCCTGCAAAATTGAGCGTCATGGATAACAAGCTGGATTTTCAAGCGAGTTTTACCATTGATAGGGTGGAGTGGAATATTATGTATAATTCTGCGAAAAACAGTACTTTTGATATTGAAAAACTCAAAGAATGGGCGATTAAAGACGAAGTGTTTTTACAAGTGCATTTGACAGCAAATAAATCTTAAACAATTAACCTCCTTTTTTTAGGAGGTTTTTTTATGGAAACGATAATAGAGAAATAATCTTAAGGCGTGATTTCTGTTGTAGCTGGTTGCACTTGCTTGTTGAAATATCATCATATAGCCAAAATCATAAGATAATCCTTGTACCATTTGTCCTCTTACCCCCAGGAATAATCTATTTTCGTTGAAAATATTATTCACTTTTTTGCTAAAAAGCATGATTAACTCATCTGATACCATGGGCTGAGGTATGTATGGGTTATTCCAACAGGGCAAAATAATGGCAATTTGATACCTTGGTCTAACATCTATTCTGGATAGCCTATTTATAGTTTGGAATGTTGGGTCTTCTTGGTCTCTCCAAATTGTTTCAACCCGAAAGCGGTGGTTTATCGCTAATTTATCCCATCTGGTACTCCAACCAATTTGCGCCCATACGCCATGATCCAAAAGATTTTCGCCTAAATTATTGCTCCAATAAGGTCTGTTTTGAATAAGATAAGAAACGTTGATGTGAAAATCCTTGTGAAAAAAATATACTATGCCAGTAGATCCTCTAAATAAATAAGGTTTTTTATTATCTAAGTTCCAGCGCACATGCCCTTCAGTTTCTATGGCTAGTGTTTTGTGCACGCTAAACTGATTGTTGGTCATAAACCAAAATTGCCCCTGGTCTTTTATGGTTTTTTGCCCTTGAACTGTATTGCATAAAATCCAAAAAGCTATAAAACCAGCACGTTTTATCATGGCTAATTTTTCAACAAATTTAATATTTTTTTGCCTTATTTGCCGTGAAATTTTCATAAAAATTATATCTTTGTCATTAAACTTTGAACTATGCAAGCTAAGGAAAGAATAAAAAGCCATTTTCAAGAGGCACAAACTACTTTGGAAACTTTTTTAAGCCAAGATAGTAATTTTGAGCGCATTGCAGCGGCTGGAGATTTGATGGTGCAAGCACTTTCGTCTGGTGGACGCATTTTTTCCTGTGGCAATGGCGGTTCTATGTGTGATGCCATGCACTTTGCCGAGGAACTAACGGGCAGGTATAGAAATAATCGCCCTGCACTCGCTGCCATGGCGCTGAGCGATCCTTCTCATTTGAGTTGTGTGTCTAATGATTATGGGTATGATTATGTTTTTTCTAGGAGTATAGAGGCTTTTGGTAGAAAAGGCGATGTACTTTTGGCTATCAGCACCAGTGGAAACTCAAAAAATGTGCTTTTGGCAATGGAAATGGCTAAAAGCAAAGGCTTGCAAGTGGTTGGGCTTACAGGCAAGGACGGCGGTAAAATGGCAAGTCTTGTTGATGTAGAAATTCGTGCGCCACATAGTCAATATGCAGATAGAGCGCAGGAAATACATATTAAAGTGATTCATAGCCTCATGGATTACATAGAATCTGCATTGGGTTATTAAATAAATGATATCTTTACTTTTTAGATTATGCTTGTTAAAACTTACAGTGCTGCCGTACAAGGCATACATTCTCTTTTGATTACTATTGAAGTGAGCGTTACGCAGGGCGTTAATTTTCAATTGGTTGGCTTGGCAGACCATGCAGTTAAAGAAAGCCAACAAAGAATACAAACTGCTTTGAAGCACCATAACTATAAAATTCCAGGTAAAAGCATTGTAATCAATATGGCTCCCGCTGATGTGCGCAAAGAAGGAGCGGTCTATGATTTGCCTTTGGCTTTGGGTATTTTGGCAGCTTCAGAGCAAATTCACGCGCCAGATTTATCGGATTATATGATTATGGGTGAACTTTCTTTGGACGGTTTAATTCGCCCCATTCGGGGTGCTTTGCCTATCGCATTGGAAGCCAGGAATAGGGGATTTAAAGGTTTGATATTGCCCAAGGAAAATGCAGGGGAAGCATCTGTGGTTGAAGGCTTGCAGGTTTATGGCGCTAGCGATTTGTCGGAGGCAATTGATGTGTTTGAAGGAAAAATAAAACCCGAACAAATAGATATTCAAGAAATTTTTTATAAAAAATTATCGGACAATACTTTGGATTTTGCCGATGTGAAAGGTCAAAAACATATCAAAAGAGCTTTTGAGATAGCGGCAGCGGGTGGGCATAATGTGATTTTAATTGGTCCGCCAGGTGCGGGGAAATCTATGCTTGCCAAGCGATTGCCTACTATTTTACCCCCTTTGACTTTGCAAGAAGCCTTGGAAACCACAAAAATCCACTCGGTTGCTGGAAAATTACAGGCTCGTCATGCTTTGGTCACGGAAAGACCTTTTCGCACGCCACACCACACCATTTCAGATGTTGCGCTTGTTGGAGGCGGAACTTTTCCGCAACCTGGGGAGATTTCTTTGTCTCATCACGGTGTTTTGTTTTTAGACGAACTTCCTGAATACAAAAAAACGGTTTTAGAAGTGATGCGTCAGCCTTTGGAAGACAGAAAGGTGAGTGTGGCAAGGGCGAGATATGCGGTAGAATATCCAGCGTCTTTTATGCTGGTAGCGGCGATGAACCCTTGTCCTTGTGGGTTTTATAATCACCCCGAAAAGGCGTGCACTTGTTCTAGTAAGGCTGTGGCAAATTATTTGGGTAAAATTTCAGGTCCTTTGCTGGATAGAATAGATTTGCATATAGAAGTTACCCCTGTGCCTTTTGATGATTTGTCTAAAACCACGATGGAGGAAAGCAGTGCGAGTATTCGCATACGTGTTATAGAAGCTCGGAAAATTCAGCAGGAAAGATTTTTAGACACGGCAACGCATTGCAATGCGCAAATGACTGCCACACAACAACGCACATATTGCCAACTTGATGAAAAATCTTTACAAATTTTAAAAAATGCCACAGATAGGCTTAAGTTGTCTGCAAGGGCTTATGATAGAATTCTCAAAGTTGCACGAACATTGGCAGATTTACAAGCCAAGGAAAATATAGAACCTGCCCATTTGGTTGAAGCTATTCAATACAGAAGTTTGGATAGAGCCAATTGGGCAGGGTAGGATTATATTTTTTTGATGGTGCCGCTTCCTTTGGCGTCTATATACTCTATGATTCCTCTTCCTTTGTAGGTGATGTCTGATGAGCCATTTTTCAATAGCCATAAACTTTTTTCTACATACAATTGGTGATCACCACTTCCTTTGGCTTGTACCTTAACGGTTTGTGCTTCAAACGCTGTTGCTACTGCCTTTCCAGAGCCCTCGCTAATTATTTCCAAATAATCTCCACTGCCAGCTAGCGTGAAATTTCCACTTCCGCTGTGGTTGTATATCAATTTTTCTATTTTACCTTCTATTGTAAAGTCTCCACTGCCTTTTGCTTTTATGTCTAATTTGCTTGCGTTTATGTGTAATTTAACTGCTCCGCTACCTTTTGTTTCTAAAAGCAAACTTCCAGAATAATTCAGCATGGTTTTGCTTTCAATTCCGCCAATGCCTGTACTTGTAATTTTATCCAAATTTGGTGCAGTTACATGAATTTCGGGTTTCTTTAAGCCTTTTATTTCGGTGTCTTTGCCAAAATCTACACTCAACGTATTATTTAAGGTGCTGATGTTTAAAAAGCTAGATGTATTCTCATCTACTTGTACTTTGACAAGATACTCTTCTCCTTGACTGATATAAAGTGCAAATCCGTCAGGCACTTGAATGCTACTAAAAGGTGCTGTTTTCTTCTCTATTTGTGTCAATATGCCATTGCCCTTGATGACGTTATTTTTTCCAGCAAATAAAGATACCTGACTGAATAATAAAGCACTTGCCAACAAAATTTGTTTGTGTCTCATCGTTTTCTATTTTATAAGTGCTTACAAATTTAGAAAAAAAACAGCATAGTATGAAAGAAAAATAAAAATATTTTTGGATTGTTCGGAAAAATTGCCGTACCTTTGCACCAGCTTTTTCATACATTAAACTTTTTAAGTTAACAGCAAAGTAACTCCCTGAGAATTTATTCTTGGGGAGTCTTTGTTTTTATGCGGTTTTCATATTGTTGACAGAAAAAAGTAAAAATATTTTTGGATTGTTCGG